>NZ_JBGLYV010000003.1:0-138064 GCF_047304225.1 Pseudomonas sp. Pseusp3
CCTCTTCGCGAGCAAGCCCGCTCCCACAGGGAAGTGGGAGCGGGCTTGCTCGCGAAGGGGCGCGCCGCCGATCAATGCCCCATCAGCCAATGTTGATGGGGTCCCGGCAAGGTCCAGATGCCGAACAGCATGACCAACAAGCCGCCGGCCATCCGCACGCTGCGTTTGCGCAAAAGTGCGGTGATGCGCTCTGCGGCAAGGCCTGTGGCCAGCAGCACCGGCCAGGTGCCGAGCCCGAACGCGAGCATCAACAACGCACTGTCCAGCGCGTTGCCCTGACTGGCCGACCATAACAAGGTGCTGTAGACCAGGCCGCACGGCAGCCAGCCCCAAAGTGCACCCAACAGCAGCGCGCGCGGCACGCTCGATACCGGCAGCAACCGGTTGGCGACTGGCTGGATGTGCCGCCACAAGCCTCGACCGAGGCTTTCGATACGGGTCAGGCCGCTCCACCAGCCGGCCAGGTACAGGCCCATGGCGACCAGCAGCAGTCCGGCGAGGATACGCAGGAACATCGCCGCCGGGCTGCTGGCCACGGCCCATCCGGCCAGGCCGATCAGCAGTCCGGCGCAGGCATAGCTCAGAATCCGTCCCAGGTTGTAGGCCAGCAGCAGGCGAAAGCGGCGGCTGCGTTGTTCCTTGGGAATCGCCAGGGTCAGCGCGCCCATCAAGCCGCCGCACATGCCCAGGCAATGGCCGCCGCCAAGCAAGCCGAGGATCACCGCAGACACCAGCAGGGGCGCCAATTCAAGCATGGGGCGGGGCCTTGTCTTGCGGTTTGGCCGGATTGGTTGGTTGACCGCTGGCCTCATCGACGGCGGCGGTGTGGTTCGGGTCCTGGTCGTCGAACAGGATGCTGTGGGCCGGGCCGTCGAGGTCGTCGTACTGACCGCTGTCGACCGCCCAGAAGAAGATATAGACGGCGATGGCCACGATCAGCAGCGCAGCGGGAATCATCACGTAAAGAGCTGGCATCTGGACTCCATGCCCGCGCGGCTCAGGCCGGCAGCGGGCGGGTTTCTGGCGTGGTGGAGAGGGCGGGCGCGCTCGGCATCCGAGTCAGGCGCAGCGCGTTCAACACCACGGTCAACGAACTGATCGACATGCCCACCGCAGCCCATACCGGAGTGATCCAGCCGAGGGCGGCGAAGGGCAACATGAGGCCATTGTACAACCCGGCCCACAGCAGGTTCTCGATAATGACCCGACGGGTGCGCCGCGCCAGGCTGAAGGCTTGCACCAGCGCGTCGAGGCGGTTGGACAGCAACACGGCATCGGCACTGGTTTTCGCCAGGTCGGTGGCCGAGCCCATGGCGACGCTGATATCCGCAGCCGCCAGTACCGGCACGTCATTGACCCCGTCACCGAGCATCAACACCTTGCGACCTTCCTTGTGCAGTCGTTGCAGGACCTGCAGTTTATCGTCCGGCCGCAAACCGCCGCGGGCTTCATCGATACCGAGTTGCGCCGCCACGCTGGCGACCATCGGCGAGCTGTCACCGGACAACAACAGCGTGCGCCAGCCACGCGCCTTGCACGCGGCCAGCAATGCGGGCGCATCGGCACGCAAGCGATCATCGAGGACGAACCAGGCCAGCGGTCCCTGGCGGTCGCCGAGCAGCAGCCATTGGCCGGCTTCTTCGGGTATCGACGGCACCCCGGCGCCGCTGAGTTCACAGACGAAACGCGGTTGGCCGATGCGCAGGCGTCGCCCCTCGACCACCCCCTCCAGGCCCAGGCCCGGAGTGCTGTGGACTTCTTCAGCGGCCAGTGGCGCGCGTCCGAACGCACGGGCGATCGGATGTTCGGAACGGTTCTCCAGGGCGGCGGCGAGGCTCAGGCATCGATCACTGTCGAGCGCGCCGAGCGGGCGGATCGAGCGCAATGCCAGGCGGCCTTCGGTGAGGGTGCCGGTCTTGTCGAAAATCACTGTGTCGATCTGGTTCAGGCCTTCCAGGACATGGCCGCGGGTCAGCAACAAACCGAGTTTGTGCAGCGTGCCGGTGGCCGCGGTGAGGGCGGTCGGCGTCGCCAGCGACAAGGCGCAAGGGCAGGTCGCCACCAGCATCGCCAGCACAATCCAGAAGGCTCGCGAGGCATCCAGTTGCCACCACAGCAGACCAATCGCGGCGGCGGCGATCAGCGACAACAGCAGGAACCATTGCGCGGCGCGGTCGGCGATTTCCGCCAGGCGCGGCTTTTCGGCCTGGGCACGATCAAGCAGGCGAACGATGGCCGAGAGGCGAGTGTCCTGGCCCAGGGCCTGAACCTCAACGGTCAGCGCGCCTTCGACGTTCAGGGTGCCAGCGGTGACCGCATCGCCGAGGGTGCGTGGTTGCGGCAGGTATTCGCCGGTCAGCAGCGACTCGTCGACACTCGACTGCCCGTCGAGGATCTTGCCGTCAGCCGGGAGAATGGCGCCCGGATGAACCAGAACCCGGTCGCCGACACACAGTTCGCTGAGCAGAATGCGTTCGCTCTGGCCATCGGGTGCCAAGCGCAGGCACGAGGCGGGCAACAGATTCACCAGCTGTGCAGTGGCGGCGGCCGTGCGCTCGCGGGCGCGTCGTTCCAGATAGCGCCCGGCCAGCAGGAACAGGGCAAACATGCCGACGGCATCGAAATACAGTTCGCCGACCCCGGTGATCGACGTCCAGATCCCGGCAATGTAGGCGCTGCCGATGGCCAGCGACACGGAAACGTCCATGGTCAGGTGGCGGGTGCGCAGATCGCGCATGGCGCCTTTGAAAAACGGCGCGCAACTGTAGAACACGATCGGGGTGGTGAGGAACAGGGCGACCCAGCGCAGGATGGTGTGCAGTTCAGGGCTGAGGTCGATGTTGAATTCAGGCCAGGTGGCCATGGTTGCCATCATCGCCTGGAACCACAACAGCCCGGCCACACCGAGCTGACGCAGGGCCAGGCGGTTTTCGCTGGCCAGTTGTTCGCTGGCCCGGTCGGCCTGATACGGGTGTGCGGCGTAACCGATCTGGCGCAGTTCGCTGAGGACGTGGCTCAGCGGTAACTGCGCATCGGTCCAGCGTACGTGCAGGCGATGGTTGGACAGGTTCAGGCGCGCTTCGGCCACGGCCGGCAAGGCGCGCAGGTGTTTTTCGATCAGCCAGCCACAGGCTGCGCAACTGATGCCTTCCATCAACAGCGTGGCTTCGGCGAGTTCGCCATCGTGGCGGACAAAGGGCTGCTGCACATCGGCGCGGTCGTACAGCGCCAGTTCGTCCACCAGTTGCACCGGCAGCGCTTCGGGGTTGGCCGAGGCTTCGCTGCGGTGCTGGTAATAGCTTTCCAGGCCGCCGGCGACAATGGCTTCGGCCACGGCCTGGCAACCCGGGCAGCAGAACTCGCGGGACTCCCCGAGCACGACGGCGGTGAAGCGACTGCCGGTCGGGACGGGCAGGGCGCAGTGATAGCAGGGCAGAGGGGTGGTCATGAGGTTTTCATTAATGCCGCTGGAACTCTGTCGTCAGGTAGGGCCTCTTCGCGAGCAAGCCCGCTCCCACAGGGATCAACTGTGGGAGCGGGCTTGCTCGCGAAGCGCAGGCTTTTTACTTCTTCAGGTCTTCCGCACCTTGCAGCGGTTCATCACCGAGCAGCAGATCCTTGTCATGGCTGACCGGTTCCTCTTCGAACATGCGCCAGATGTGGTCGTCCTGAGTACCGAGCAATTCGACAAAACGCCGGCCTTCAATCTTGTCGCTCAACTGGCCGATGTAGCGGCCCTGTTCGGTTTCGCTGCGGGTGAGGGTGATCTTGCGATCCTTCTCCGGCTGGGTCGGCGAGATCAGATTGAGCTCCAGGGTCTTGGGCTGGCTCTCGCCGCTCAGGCGCAGGTCAACTTCGCCGGTCAAGTCATCGAGATGCACGCTGGCGCGCATTTTCAGGGTCTGGGCCAGCAGCTCACGGTCGAGGGAGCGGTTGATGCCTTTGCCGGCCTCGTAGTAGTTGTCGTTGACCAGATTGTCCGGGTTGTTCACCGCAATGGTCACCATGGACAAGGTCAGGGTCACCGAGCAGGCCAGGATCCCGATGATGATCCATGGCCAGAGGTGCTTGTACCAGGGACTTGCGGCAGTTGCAGCGGGCATGTTCAGTTCTCTCAACGATTTTGTGGGCCGATGAACCGGCTCTTGGCTTCAATGTGGACGCTGTCGTCATCGGCATCCTTGAGGATGAATTTCACCTCGTTGGTGCTCGACGGCAGTTTTTCCGGTGCGACGGACAGTTCGGCAGGCTGGCTGACGATCTCGCCGGCCGCGACCTTGATCTCGCGCCGGCCCTGCAATTTGAGATCCGGCAGGCCAGAGGCTTCGAGCACGTAGGTATGGTCGCGCTGGTCCTTGTTCATGATTTTCAGGCTGTAGACGTTTTCGATCCGGCCTTCGGCGTTCTCGCGGTACAGCACGCGGTCCTTGCTGACATCGAAACCCACCAGCGAACGCATGAAGAACGCCGTCACCAGCAAACTGATCATCGCCAGCAGCACCACGGCATAGCCGATCAGGCGCGGGCGCAGTTTATGGGTTTTCTGCCCGGACAGGTTGTGCTCGGTGGTGTAGCTGATCAATCCGCGCGGGTATTCCATTTTGTCCATGACGGCGTCGCAGGCATCGACGCAGGCGGCGCAACCGATGCATTCGATTTGCAGGCCGTCGCGGATATCGATACCGGTCGGGCAGACCTGGACGCACATGGTGCAGTCGATGCAGTCACCCAGGCCCTGGGCCTTGTAGTCGATACCTTTTTTGCGCGGGCCACGGGACTCGCCACGGCGCGGGTCGTAGGAGACGATCAGGGTGTCCTTGTCGAACATCACGCTCTGGAAGCGTGCGTACGGGCACATGTAGATGCACACCTGTTCGCGCAACCAGCCGGCATTGCCGTAAGTGGCGAGAGTGAAGAAGCCGACCCAGAAGTACGACCAGCCATCCGCTTCACCGATAAAGAAGTCGATGGTCAATTCGCGGATCGGCGAGAAGTAGCCGACGAAGGTCATGCCGGTGACGAAGCCGATCAGCAGCCACATGACGTGTTTGCTGAATTTGCGCAGGAACTTGTTGGCGCTCATCGGCGCCTTGTCGAGCTTGATGCGTTGGTTGCGGTCGCCTTCGGTGACCTTTTCGCACCACATGAAAATCCAGGTCCAGACGCTCTGCGGGCAGGTGTAGCCGCACCAGACCCGGCCTGCATAGACCGTGATGAAGAACAGGCCGAACGCGGCGATGATCAACATGCCCGACAGCAGGATGAAATCCTGGGGCCAGAAGGTGGCGCCGAAAATGAAGAACTTGCGCTCCGGCAGGTTCCACCAGACCGCCTGGTGACCGCCCCAGTTCAGCCACACCGTGCCGAAATACAGCAGGAACAACACGGCACCGCCGGTCATCCGCAGGTTGCGGAACAGGCCGGTGAAGGCACGGGTGTAGATTTTTTCTCTGGAGGCGTAGAGGTCGACGCTGTTGTTCGCGTTCTTGTTGGGTGGAGTGATGTCGTGTACCGGAATCTGGTTGCTCATCATTGCATCCCACGGCAGTGGAAAAATGCCTCGGTCAGTACGTGCCGGCCGGGGTCAAAAAGGGGTGTTGCAGTGGCTTAATGATACGCCTGTCGCTCTGGCTCAAGGGTGTGACCTTTGGTCGCGTTGGGGAAAAATCACGAATGGTGTAACGAATGTAACAAAGGATGATGCAGGTCAATTGACTTGTTGAGTATGGACGGGTTTCTGCCGGGTGTTGTTGTCAGGTGGGGCTGCGGCGTCCTACATGCCTTGAGACAAAGATGGATTGAAGGACCAATTGCCACGGCTGTATTGTTTTTTGTGCCGCTTATGGCATTAAACGTGCGCCGCAAAATTGATTGCTGATGTTTCTGCGGTGGGCTTTTTTCAAGGAAGAAAGATTATGGATGACGCTATGGAACAGGAATCGGATGTTGGCCGGGAAATCGATGTGTTAAGGACAATCCTCAGCATGGGAATTCCGGGAGCTCCGTTGCTGAACGCTTATCTTGAAACGGCTCTTGCCACGCTTGAGTCAGAGGGTGCCTTTCCCAAGGTCGAGGCTTCCACTGGCCTGGGGGATGCCAAGAATGACAGGCCGCTAAAGGAGTCCGGCAGGAGCACGGGTTCGGGCTCTCTGGATAGTCTGGGGGGCGGCAATATTCTCTGAGTCAGTCCCGGGAATCGCATGATCGATCCGGGAATCCTCTCGCAAGCTTGAATGAAAACGGCCCCGCCAATTCACATTGGCGGGGCCGTTTTTTGTTGCTTCAAGCGTTTGCCTTACTGGGCGTCCGCTGCCTTCTCGCCGTGAGACAGGCTGTAGACGTAAGCGGCCAGCAGGTGAACCTTGTCGTTGCCTTGCAGCTGTTCTTGCGCAGGCATCTGGCCCTGACGGCCGTAACGGATGGTCTGCTGCAGTTGAGCGAAGCTCGAACCGTAGATGAACGCGGCAGGGTGAGTCAGGTCAGGTGCGCCCATCGCTGGCGTGCCTTTGCCTTCCGGACCGTGGCACGCCACGCAGTTGGTGGCGAACAGTTTCTGCCCGGCAGCCGGGTCGGCCTTGGTGCCTTCCGGCAGCTTGCGGCCATCGAGGTTGGTCAGCACGAATGCGGCCACGTCGGCCACGCCTTGCTCGCCGATCACTTCAGCCCACGCAGGCATCACGGCATGACGGCCGCCCATGATGGTGGTCTTGATGGTTTGCGGCTCGCCGCCCCAGCGCCAGTCGGCGTCGGTCAGGTTAGGGAAGCCATAGGCGCCCTTGGCATCGGAACCATGGCAAACCGAGCAGTTGGAGGCGAACAGGCGGCCACCCATCTTCAGGGCTTGCGGGTCCTTGGCCACTTCTTCGATTGGCATGGCTGCGAACTTGGCGAAGATCGGACCGAACTTGGCGTCCGACCTGGCCATTTCCTTTTCCCACTCGTGAACGCCGGTCCAGCCGGTCTGGCCGTTGGCGAACGGGGTCTGCTTCTCGTTGTCGAGGTAGCCGTAACCCGGCAGCAGGCCTTTCCAGTTACCCAGGCCCGGATACAGCGCCAGGTAGCCCAATGCGAAGATGATGGTGCCCACGAACAGCATGAACCACCATTTCGGCAGCGGGTTGTCGTACTCCTCGATCCCGTCGAAGGAGTGCCCCACGGTCTCGTCCGTTTGCTCTGCGCGCTGGCCCTTGCGGGTCGACAGCAGCAGCCAGGTCAGGGAAAAGATCGTACCGAGACTGAGGACTGTGACGTACAGACTCCAGAATGTAGTCATTCTTTGTTACTCCTAGAAGCTTGCTCGACGTGCTTGATGGCTTCGGGATCATCCGCGAAAGGCAGCAAGGTCGCGTCTTCAAACTCCGACTTGCGCTTGGGGCTGAACACCCACAGTGCCAGTCCGATGAAGGCCACCATGACAACTACGGTGCCCAGGCCACGAATCATCCCGATATCCATTTAGATCACCGTTTGCTTTTGATGATGGTGCCCAGGCCTTGCAGATAGGCCACCAGCGCGTCCATTTCGGTTTTGCCCTTCACGGCATCCTTGGCACCGGCGATGTCTTCGTCGGTGTAAGGGACGCCGAGCGTGCGCAAGACTTCCATTTTCTTGGCGGTGTCTTTGCCGTCGAGCTTGTTTTCCACGAGGAACGGGTAGGCCGGCATTTTCGACTCAGGCACTACGTTGCGCGGGTTGTACAAGTGCGCACGCTGCCAGTCATCGGAGTAACGACCGCCGACACGGGCCAGGTCCGGACCGGTACGCTTGGAACCCCACAGGAACGGGTGGTCCCAGACGCTTTCACCGGCGACCGAGTAGTGGCCGTAGCGTTCGGTCTCGGCGCGGAACGGACGGATCATCTGCGAGTGGCAGCCGACACAACCGTTGGCGATATAAACGTCCCGGCCTTCCAGTTCAAGGGCGGTGCGGGGCTTCATGCCCTCGACCGGCTTGTTGGTGACATCCTGGAAAAACAGCGGAACGATCTGGGTCAGGCCGCCAACGCTGACGGCGATGACCATGAAGAAGGCCAGCAGGCCAATATTCTTCTCGACTGCTTCATGCTTCATCAGTGAGCTCCAACTACAACGATCTGTTCGGCGGCTTCAGCTTCTGCCGGGTTCGAGGCGCGTACGGTGCGGAAAACGTTGTAAGCCATGAACAGCATGCCGGTGGCGAAGAACGCACCGCCCAGGGCGCGAACGATGAAGCCAGGGTGGCTGGCTTGCAGCGCTTCGACGAACGAGTAGGTGAGGGTGCCGTCGTCGTTGATTGCACGCCACATCAGGCCTTGGGTGATGCCGTTGACCCACATCGAAGCGATGTACAGAACGGTACCGATGGTCGCGAGCCAGAAGTGCGTGTTGATCAGGCCGGTGCTGTGCATCTGCGCACGACCGAACAGTTTCGGGATCATGTGGTAGATCGCGCCGATCGAGATCATCGCCACCCAGCCCAGAGCGCCGGCGTGTACGTGGCCGATAGTCCAGTCGGTGTAGTGCGAGAGCGAGTTGACGGTCTTGATCGCCATCATCGGACCTTCGAAGGTCGACATGCCGTAGAACGCCAGGGACACCACCAGGAAGCGCAGGATCGGGTCGGTGCGCAGCTTATGCCAGGCGCCCGACAGGGTCATCATGCCGTTGATCATGCCGCCCCAGCTTGGAGCCAGCAGGATGATCGACATGGCCATGCCCAGGGACTGAGCCCAGTCCGGCAGTGCGGTGTAGTGCAGGTGGTGCGGACCGGCCCAGATGTACAGGGTGATCAGCGCCCAGAAGTGCACGATCGACAGGCGATAGGAGTAGATCGGACGCTCGGCCTGTTTCGGCACGAAGTAGTACATCATCCCCAGGAAGCCGGTGGTCAGGAAGAAGCCCACGGCGTTGTGGCCGTACCACCACTGGATCATCGCGTCCGTCGCGCCCGAGTAGGCCGAGTAGGACTTGAACAGGCTGACCGGCAGCGACATGTGGTTGACGATGTGCAGCATCGCGGTCACGACGATGAACGCGCCGTAGAACCAGTTACCCACATAGATGTGCTTGGTCTTGCGCTTGACGATGGTGCCGAAGAACACCAGACCGTAGGTGACCCAGACAATGGCCAGCAGAATAGCCAGGGGCCATTCCAGTTCCGCGTATTCCTTGGTGGTGGTGAAACCCATCGGCAAGGTAATGATCGCGCCGACAATCACCGCTTGCCATCCCCAGAAGGTGAAGGCGGCGAGGCTGTCGGAAATCAGTCGCGTTTGGCAGGTTCGCTGCACGACGTAATAGGAAGTGGCAAACAGTGCACATCCACCGAAGGCGAAAATCACCAGGTTGGTGTGCAGCGGGCGCAGGCGTCCAAAGCTCGTCCACGGCAGACCGAAGTTCAACTCCGGCCAGACCAGTTGCGAGGCGATGAAGACACCGAGCCCCATGCCAAGGATCCCCCAGACCACCGTCATGATGGCGAACTGGCGGACTACCTTATAGTTATAAGCAGTCGGACTGATTGCTGTGCTCATTCTAAGGTTCCACGGTTTGGGTGTTTTATTAGGATTAAAAATCGGCCGCAAGTATGGAGAAAGCAGGGGGTCATTGCAACGCGCCATGACCTGGGTCAATGCTTTCAAATGCTGATTCTGCGGCCTTTCCATGCGCCGCGTAGGGACAAAAATACCCGTGGGCAAAACGTCCCGTCGGACTGATCGGGCGAGGGGGTCAGGTCGGATGTAACGGGGTGTGTTCAAACGCAACGTTTGGCTGACCGAAGGCAACTGGCGCGACAGCCGGTATCTACCAGCCTTTGCGGCCTGTCATCGGGCAGATTCGTCGAACACATCGTTCAGGGTCGACCTGGAACCGGCACCGGCCAGTCCGCATGGGGGGAAGCTTAGACTCGAATCCGGGGTTCCGAAAGAAAGTCTGTGCGAGGGTGCGACAATGGGTCGCAAAGGGGCAGGGAACTGCCGCATCCGGGAGAATGCGGCAGCAGAGCGCTCGGGATTTATTCGCGGTTGTGTTCAGCCTGCAGGCGCTCGGTATTCAAACCGTGGGACAGGCTGTACACATACGCGGCCAGCAATTGCACCTTGTCATTGCCGAGCAGTTCATTTTGCGCCGGCATATGGCCCTGGCGACCATGCCGAATCGTTTGTTCAAGCTGCGTCAGGCTGGTGCCGTAGATGAAGCCGGTCGGGTGCGTGAGGTTCGGCGCGCCCATGGCTTCAGTGCCCTGGCCGTTTGCCCCGTGACAGGCGACGCAGGTGGTGCTGAATGCCTGCTGTCCGGCCTGCAGGTCGGCTTTGCTGTCGGCAGGCAACGGCAGGCGGGCCAGGTCATGGCGCACATAAGC
Source organism: Pseudomonas sp. Pseusp3 (assembly GCF_047304225.1). Taxonomy (NCBI): domain Bacteria; kingdom Pseudomonadati; phylum Pseudomonadota; class Gammaproteobacteria; order Pseudomonadales; family Pseudomonadaceae; genus Pseudomonas; species Pseudomonas sp. Pseusp3. Next base: position 10,342 of record NZ_JBGLYV010000003.1, read on the forward strand.
GGCGACGTTCTTCACGCCTTCTTCCCCCAGGACTTCACCCCAGGCCGGCATCGCCGCCATCCGGCCACCCATGATGGTGGTCTTGATGGTTTCTGCGCTGCCGCCCCAGCGCCAGTCGCTGTCGGTCAGGTTGGGGAAGCCGTATGCACCCTTGGCATCCGAGCCGTGGCACACCGAGCAGTTGGAGGCAAACAGGCGGCCACCCATTTTCAGCGCCTGTGGGTCCTTGGCCACTTCTTCCACGGGCATCGCCGCGAACCTGGCGAAGATCGGCCCGAACTTCGCGTCAGCCTTGGCCATTTCCTTTTCCCACTCGTGCACGCCGGTCCAGCCGTTTTCATAGCCGGGGAGGATGCCTTTCCAGTTGCCCAGGCCGGGATAGAGGATCAGGTAACCGACCGCAAACACCAGGGTGCCGGCGAACAGCATGAACCACCATTGCGGCAACGGGTTGTCGTACTCCTCGATGCCGTCGAAGCTGTGGCCCATGGTCTGGTCGACGCTGCCCTTGGTTTCGCCCTTGCGGGTGCCGATCAGCAGCCAGGTCAGGCCGATCAGGCTGCCGATGGTCAGTACGCAGATCCACGTACTCCAGAAGGTGGTCATGGCCGGGTACTCCTTGTTGCTGATTCTTCGGTGATGTCGGGTTGTGGCTCGTCGGCGAACGGCAGCAGGCGCGCTTCGGCGAATTCCGGGCCGCGCTTGCCGCTGAACACCCAAAGGGTCAGGCCGACGAAGGCCACGAACACCACGACCGTGCCCAGGCCGCGGATCATTCCAGTGCTCATTTCAATGAACATTGCTCACCTCTTGCTCTTGATGGCAGTGCCGAGCACTTGCAGGTAGGCGACCAGCGCATCCATTTCGCTCTTGCCTTTGAGCGAGGTGACGGCACCGGTGATGTCCTCGTCGGTGTACGGCACGCCCAGGGTGCGCATGGCGCGCAGCTTGGTTTCGGTATGACTGCTGTCGAGCTGGTTGGCCACCAGCCACGGGTAGGCCGGCATCTTCGACTCCGGCACGACGTTGCGCGGGTTGTACAGGTGCGCCCGGTGCCAGTCATCCGAGTAGCGCGCGCCGACCCGTGCCAGGTCCGGTCCGGTGCGTTTCGAGCCCCACAGGAACGGGTGATCCCAAACGCTTTCACCGGCCACCGAGTAGTGCCCGTAGCGTTCGGTTTCGGCGCGGAACGGACGGATCATCTGTGAGTGGCAGCCGACGCAGCCTTCGCGGATATAGATGTCGCGACCTTCCAGTTGCAGCGCGGTGTAGGGCTTCATGCCTTCCACCGGTTTGTTGGTCACGTCCTGGAAGAATAGCGGGACGATCTGGGTCAGGCCGCCGATGCTCACGGCCAGGATCATCAGCAGCAGCAACAGGCCGACGTTTTTCTCGATAGTTTCGTGTTTCATGGCGGACTCCTCAGGCCATCTGCGCGGCAGCGGCGACTTCGGCAGGCTGCGAGGCCCGCACGGTGCGCCAGGTGTTGTAGGCCATCAGCAACATGCCGCTGAGGAAGATCGCCCCGCCCACCAGCCGCACGACGAAGCCTGGATGGCTGGCCACCAGGGTTTCGACGAAGGAGTAAGTCAGCGTGCCGTCCTCGTTCACCGCACGCCACATCAGGCCCTGGGCGATACCGTTGACCCACATCGAGGCGATGTACAGAACGGTGCCGATAGTGGCGAGCCAGAAGTGCGCGTTGATCAGGCCGATGCTGTGCATCTGCTCGCGGCCGAAGACTTTCGGGATCATGTGGTACAGCGCGCCGATGGAGATCATCGCCACCCAGCCGAGCGCGCCGGCGTGTACGTGGCCGATGGTCCAGTCGGTGTAGTGGGAGAGGGCGTTGACGGTCTTGATCGCCATCATCGGCCCTTCGAAGGTCGACATGCCGTAGAACGCCAGCGACACCACGAGGAAGCGCAGGATCGGGTCGCTGCGCAACTTATGCCAGGCGCCCGACAGGGTCATCATGCCGTTGATCATCCCGCCCCAGCTCGGCGCCAGCAGGATCAGCGACATCACCATGCCCAGCGACTGCGCCCAGTCCGGCAGTGCGGTGTAGTGCAAGTGGTGCGGACCGGCCCAGATGTACAACGTGATCAGCGCCCAGAAGTGCACGATCGACAGGCGATAGGAATACACCGGGCGCTCGGCCTGTTTCGGCACGAAGTAGTACATCATCCCGAGGAAGCCGGCGGTGAGGAAGAAGCCTACGGCGTTGTGGCCGTACCACCACTGGACCATCGCATCGGTGGCGCCCGAGTACAGCGAGTAGGACTTGGTGAAGCTGACCGGCAATTCCATGTTGTTAACGATGTGCAGGATCGCCACGGTGATGATGAATCCGCCGAAGAACCAGTTACCGACATAGATGTGCTTGGTCTTGCGCTGCATGATCGTGCCGAAGAACACGATGGCGTAGGCGACCCAGACGATGGTGATCAGGATGTCGATCGGCCATTCCAGCTCGGCGTATTCCTTGGAACTGGTGTAGCCCAGCGGCAGGCTGATGGCCGCCAGGAGAATTACAAGCTGCCAGCCCCAGAAACAGAACGCGGCGATTTTCGGTGCGAACAACCGGGTCTGGCAGGTGCGTTGCACCGAATAGAACGAACTGGCAAACAACGCGCAGCCACCAAAGGCGAAGATCACCGCGTTGGTGTGCAGCGGGCGCAAGCGGCCGAAGCTGGTCCACGGCAAATTGAAGTTGAGTTCGGGCCAGACCAACTGGGCAGCGAGAAAAACCCCGAGCCCCATGCCGACGATGCCCCACACCACCGTCATAATGGCGAATTGGCGGACCACCTTGTAGTTGTAGGCGGTACTGATAGAAGTGTTCATGGTTCCCCATCCACGGTTCAGCCGAAGTGGGCGCGCTCGCGCAAGGCAGTGCACCCTTCGGCCGGAGTTATAGGCAGACTGAAAGCGAGGCAAGCATGGACAAAGGGCACAAGGCCGGTATTGACGGGGATCAATGGGCGCAGTGCGTGCGGGATCATGGATGGTTGTGGAATGCTGCGGCCGGCAAGGCTGCGGCGACGCTCATCCTCGCCCACGGCGCCGGCGCACCGATGGACAGCGACTGGATGAGCGACATGGCTGCACGCCTCGCCGTTCAAGGCATCAACGTGTTGCGTTTCGAATTTCCGTACATGGCGCAGCGGCGTGTGGATGGCGGCAAGCGCCCGCCGAACCCGGCGCCGAAACTGCTGGAATGCTGGCGCGAGGTGTATGCCCAGGTGCGACGCCATGTCACTGGGCCGCTGGCCATGGGCGGCAAGTCCATGGGCGGGCGGATGGCCAGTCTGCTGGCCGATGAGTTGGGGGCGCACGCGCTGGTGTGCCTGGGTTATCCGTTCTATGCGGTGGGCAAACCGGAGAAACCGCGGGTCGAGCATTTGGCCGGGTTGAAGACTCGGACCCTGATCGTGCAGGGCGAGCGCGATGCACTGGGCAATCGTGAGGCGGTCGAGGGGTATGCGCTATCGCCGGGTATCGAAGTGTTCTGGCTGGTGGCGGGGGATCATGACTTGAAGCCGTTGAAGGCTTCGGGGTTTACCCATGAGCAGCATTTGGCGGCTGCGGCGCAGAGAGTGGCTGCATTTCTTCGGTGAGATTTTTAATGCCCTTGAGAGCCACTTCGCGAGCAAGCCCGCTCCCACAGTTGACCGGGTTCTAACAGAGAAATACGGTCGAATGTGGGAGCGGGCTTGCTCGCGAATGCGACCTGCCAGGCAACATCACTTTCAGAGTGGCAATAAAAAACCCGGAAGTTTCCACTGTCCGGGTTTTTTATGAATCAACCACAATCAGCGGTTAAACCGCTCCACCAACGAGTACTGGGTATTGGCTGTCTTGGTCAGCTCTTCACTCAGCAATGCCGAGTTCTGCGCCTGTTCCGAGGTCTGGTCCGCCAGCTCCGAGATGTTGCTGATGTTGCGGCTGATTTCTTCGGCCACGGCGCTTTGCTCTTCGGTCGCGGCAGCGATCTGGGTGGTCATGTCGGTAATGTTGGCCACCGCTTCGCTGATCCCTACCAGTGCCTGGTCCGCTTCCAGTACCCGCGCCACGCCTTCTTCCGCCTGACGATGCCCGGCTTCCATGGTCTGCACGGCGGTGCTGGCGGTTTGCTGGAGCTTGGCTATCAGTGCATGAATCTGCCCGGTGGACTCACTGGTTCGTTGCGCCAGCTGACGGACTTCGTCGGCAACCACTGCGAAGCCACGACCCATTTCGCCGGCACGGGCCGCTTCGATGGCGGCGTTCAGGGCCAGCAGGTTGGTCTGGTCGGCGATGCCTTTGATCACGTCGACCACGCCACCGATTTCGTTGCTGTCCTTGGCCAGTTGGGTCACGGTCACGCCGGTTTCACCGACTACCACCGACAGGCGCTGGATGGCTTCGCGGGTTTCCCCGGCGATGTCACGACCGCGACCGGTCAGGCGATTGGCTTCCTGGGTGGCGTCAGCGGTGCGTTGCACGTGGCTGGCGACTTCCTGGGTGGTAGCGGCCATCTGGTTGACCGCGGTGGCCACTTGCTCGGTTTCGACGCGTTGACGTTCCAGACCGCTGGAGCTGTTGTGCGCCAGGGTATCGGACTGCCTGGCCTGGTCGGTCAGGTGTTCGGCCGTGTCCTGCAGGCGCGTCAGGCAGGTTTTCAGGCGTGCTTCCTGGCTGAGGATGGACATTTCCAGACGCGCCTGGGCGCCGCGACTGTCGGTGTACATCTGTGCGATCAACGGGTCGGAGGTCGTCTGCTCGGCCAGGCGCAGCAAGCGCTTGAGGCCGCGTTGTTGCCACTGAAGGCCCATCAGGCCCAGCGGCACCGAGAGCCCGGCTGCCAGGGCAAACCCCCAATGGGAGTTCAGCGACGCACCGATCATGAAGCTCAATTGGCTGACCAGAATGAACGGCAGCCAGTCCTGCAGGATCGGCAGCCATTTATCCGACGAGGGTACGGCCGACTTGCCCTGGTTGATGCGTTGGTAGAGCGCCTCGGCGCGGCGGATCTGTTCGGCGGTGGGCTTGACCCGCACCGACTCGTAACCGATCACCTGATTGCCTTCGAAGATCGGTGTCACATAGGCGTTCACCCAGTAATGATCACCGGTCTTGCAGCGATTCTTGACAATGCCCATCCATGGCAAGCCTTGTTTCAGTGTGCCCCACATGTGTGCGAACACCGCGGCCGGCACATCAGGGTGACGGACCAGGTTGTGCGGTGCGCGGATCAGCTCCTCTCGGGAAAACCCGCTGATTTCGACGAATGCGTCGTTACAGTAGGTAATCATGCCCTTGGCATCGGTGGTGGAAATCAACCGTTGCTGAGCCGGGAAGGTCCGCTCGCGTTGTGTAATTGGCTGGTTGTTACGCATGGCTTTCTTAATCCGCAAGGCTTTCAAGTGCTGTATCGGCAAGATCGGCGGATTGTTGAGATTATTTTTCGATAATCAGCCATGCGTCGCAAAATGACCCATGCGTCAGCCGGCGAGCATCGGATAGGTGAACAGGCCGAAGTGCAGCAGGTTCAAGCCAAAGTGGCTGGCGATTGCGGCCGCCAGCCCACCGAAACGGTAGGCCAGGCCATAGCCGACCCCGGCCAGCGTTGCCAGTAACACCCACTGCCATCCTGCGCCGATATGGGCCAGGCCGAAGGCCGATGACGCCAGCAACAGGGCGAGGTTTTCACCCTGGGGGCGGTGTTTCAGGCACCGGCTCAGGCCGCCCTGGATGTAGCCACGGAACAGTGCTTCCTCGACCAGCGTCACCAGCAGCAGATTGTTCAGCAACCACAACCAGGCTTGATCCGGCCATTTCGGCGCCCAGGCGATGACCCCCAGCAACAGCGCGCCGCCCAGTGCCAGCAGGGCGCTCAAGGTCAGTGCCAGTGAGGTGGCATACAGCGCTGGCCGAAGCGAACGGCGGCCGACAATCCACGGGCAAACCAGCAACAGCCAGAAGCCGATCAGCGGTTTGTCCAGATTCAGGTGCATCGCAAATAACACGGCGTTATCGGTGAAACGCTGGGGATCGATACCGCGACCGTTGTAGAAGCCGGGAAGCCAATGTGTCGCCAGGGTCAAAGCCAGGACGATAAACAGCCCGTGGCCGAGATAGCGAACAAAAGGAATTTCGCGCTGGCGAACCGCCGCACCGGCGACCAGTAACAGGAACACCGAGATTGCAGAGAGCCAACCGAGATGGCCGTAAGTCAGCGCCAGTCCATAGCCGAGGGTGAGCAGGGCCAGAAACGTCCATGGCAGGGCAATCATTTGAAGTCCTTGTGTCGGGATTTGCGGCGCGCGGCCACCGTCTGTGGGAGCGGGCTTGCTCGCGATAGCTTACTGACTGTCCCCAACAAAAACACCGCCCGAAGGCGGTGTCTTTGTCAGCGCTCGGTCAAGACGCGATCAATTGCCGCAACACGTAGTGCAGAATCCCTCCGGACTTGAAGTACTCCACCTCGTTGAGCGTATCGATGCGGCACAGCACTTCGACTTTTTCGCTGCTGCCGTTTTCACGGGTTATGACCAGGTTCAGGTTCATCCGTGGAGTCAGCTCGACGCCAGTCAGGCCGAGGATGTCCAGGGTTTCACTGCCGTTGAGTTTCAGGCTCTTGCGGTTCTGATCCAGCTTGAACTGCAACGGCAGCACGCCCATGCCTACCAGGTTGGAACGGTGAATCCGTTCGAAGCTTTCGGCGATGACCGCCTTCACTCCCAGCAGGTTGGTGCCTTTGGCCGCCCAGTCGCGACTCGATCCGGTGCCGTATTCCTGGCCGGCGATCACCACCAGCGGCGTGCCCGAAGCCTGATAACGCATGGCGGCGTCGTAGATCGGCATTTTCTCCCCGGTGGGTATGTAGCGGGTGTTGCCGCCTTCCTCGCCGCCGAGCATTTCGTTGCGTATGCGGATGTTGGCGAAGGTGCCGCGCATCATCACTTCATGGTTGCCGCGCCGCGAGCCGTAGGAGTTGAAGTCCCGCGGTTCCACGCCTTTGTCGCGCAGGTATTGCCCGGCCGGGCTGTCCGCCTTGATGTTGCCGGCGGGGGAGATGTGGTCGGTGGTCACCGAGTCGCCGAGCAGTGCCAGGACGCGCGCGCCGCTGACATCCCTGACCACTGGCGGTGGGCCGCCGATGTCGTCGAAAAACGGTGGATGCTGGATGTAGGTTGAGTCGTCCTGCCAGACATAGGTCGCCGCTTGCGGGACTTCAATTGCCTGCCATTGCTCGTCACCGGCGAACACTTCGGCGTATTCCTTGTGGAACATCGCGGTGTTGACCTGGGTGACCGCGTCGGCAATTTCCTTGCTGCTTGGCCAGATGTCCCGCAGGTAAACCGGTTTGCCGTCCTTGTCATTGCCCAATGGCTCGCGGCTGAGGTCGGTACGTACCGTGCCCGCCAGCGCATAAGCGACCACCAACGGCGGGGAGGCCAGCCAGTTGGTTTTCACCAATGGATGCACCCGGCCTTCGAAGTTGCGATTACCCGAGAGCACGGAAGCCACTGTGAGGTCGGCTTGCTGGATGGCTTTCTCGATGGGCTCCGACAGCGGCCCGGAGTTGCCGATGCAGGTGGTGCAGCCATAGCCGACCAGGGCAAAGCCCAATTCATCGAGGTATTGGGTCAGGCCGGCCGCCTTGTAGTAGTCGGTGACCACTTTCGAGCCGGGGGCCAGCGAACTCTTCACCCAAGGCTTGCGCTTCAGGCCTTTTTCCACGGCTTTCTTCGCCACCAGCCCGGCCGCCATCATCACGCTCGGGTTCGAGGTATTGGTGCAGGAGGTGATGGCGGCAATCACCACCGCGCCGTTTTTCAGGCGATAGGTCTGGCCTTCGTGGTGGTAATCCGCTTCACCGGCCATATCGGCGTTGCCGACGGCGACGCCGCCACCGCCTTCGCTTTCCAGGCGGCCTTCTTCCTTGCTGGTGGGCTTGAATTGCAGGTCGATGAAGTCACTGAAGGCTTGGGCGACATTCGGCAGCGACACCCGGTCCTGCGGGCGTTTCGGTCCCGCGAGGCTGGCTTCGACACTGCCCATGTCCAGCGCCAGGCTGTCGGTGAACAGCGGCTCCTGGCCGGGCAGGCGCCACAAGCCCTGAGCCTTGCTGTAGGCCTCGACCAGTTGCACCGTTTCGAGGGTACGGCCAGACAGGCGCAGGTACTCCAGCGTTACCTCGTCCACCGGGAAGAAACCGCAGGTGGCGCCGTATTCCGGAGCCATGTTGGCGATGGTCGCGCGGTCGGCCAGCGGCAGGTCGGCGAGGCCGTCGCCGTAGAATTCGACGAATTTGCCCACCACGCCTTTCTTGCGCAGCATCTGGGTGACGGTCAGCACCAGGTCGGTGGCGGTGATGCCTTCCTTGAGCTTGCCGGTGAGTTTGAAACCGATCACTTCCGGAATCAGCATCGACACCGGTTGCCCGAGCATCGCCGCTTCCGCCTCGATACCGCCGACACCCCAGCCGAGCACGCCGAGGCCGTTGATCATGGTGGTGTGGGAATCGGTGCCCACCAACGTGTCGGGGAAGGCATAGGTGTGGCCGTCCTCGTCCTTGGTCCAGACCGTGCGGCCGAGGTATTCAAGATTCACCTGGTGGCAGATCCCGGTGCCCGGCGGCACCACGCTGAAATTATCGAAGGCACTCTGGCCCCAGCGCAGGAACGCATAACGCTCGCCATTGCGCTGCATTTCAATGTCGACGTTTTGCTCGAAGGCGCTGCTGCTGGCGAACTTGTCGACCATTACCGAGTGGTCGATCACCAGGTCCACCGGCGACAAGGGGTTGATCCGCTGCGGATTGCCGCCGGCCTTGGCCATCGCCGCACGCATGGCGGCCAGGTCGACCACCGCCGGTACGCCGGTGAAGTCTTGCATCAGCACCCGCGCCGGGCGGTACTGGATTTCGCGGTCAGAGCGACGCTCCTTGAGCCACGCGGCCAGGGCCTTGAGGTCGGCGCCGGTGACGGTTTTTTCGTCCTCCCAGCGCAGCAGGTTTTCCAGCAGTACCTTCAACGACATCGGCAACTTGTCCAGCTCGCCCAGGCTCCTGGCGGCAGCGGGCAGGCTGAAGTAGTGGTAGGTCTTGTTGCCGACTTGCAGGGTTTTCAAAGTCTTCAGGCTATCGAGGGACGGCATTGCAATCACTCCTTTAAGTCCGCACGGCTACGGACTGAGGGAACGGACAGAGCCTTAAACCTAGCCCTGTTTTCGGTAGCTGGCTAATAACCGGACTCTATCGACAAGCTCCAGCTCCCGATCTCGGCTATCATGCGCCGGTTTTCGTGACAGGCTTTGCTTTAGCGCAAGCGGTCTCTCTTTGTAGGAGCGAGCCTGCTCGCGATGGACGTTAACGATAACGCGTGTTTCCTGAATACATGCGCCGCCCTTGAGTCCATCGCGAGCCTGCTCGCTCCTACAGGGTCCAGGAGTAAGAATGAACACCCTATTCATGCATTGCCGGCCGGGCTTCGAAGGTGAAGTCTGTTCCGAGATTTCCGACCTTGCCGCACGGCTGAACGTGGCCGGTTATGCCAAGGCCAAGGCCGCCACGGCTTGCGCCGAATTCGTCTGCACCGAAGAAGACGGCGCCGAGCGCCTGATGCGCGGGCAGCGTTTCGCCGAGCTGATCTTCCCGCGCCAGTGGGCCCGGGGGATATTCATCGACCTGCCGGAAACCGACCGCATCAGCGTGATCCTCGATCATATGGCGGACTTTCCGCTGTGCGGCAGCCTGTGGCTGGAAATGGTCGACACCAACGATGGCAAGGAACTGTCGAACTTCTGCAAGAAATTCGAAGTGCACCTGCGCAAGGCGCTGATGGCTGCTGGCAAACTGGTGGAGGACGCGCACAAGCCGCGTCTGCTGCTGACCTTCAAAAGCGGTCGTGAAGTGTTCATGGGCCTGGCCGAATCGAACAACTCGGCCATGTGGCCGATGGGCATTCCCCGTTTGAAGTTTCCACGGGAGGCGCCGAGCCGCTCGACCCTGAAGCTGGAAGAGGCCTGGCACCACTTCATCCCGCGCGACCAGTGGGACGAGCGCCTGCACAGCGACATGACCGGCGTCGACCTGGGGGCCGCTCCCGGTGGCTGGACCTGGCAACTGGTCAACCGCGGCATGCTGGTGACCGCCATCGACAACGGCCCGATGGCCGAAAGCCTGATGGACACCGGTCTGGTGCAACATCTGATGGCCGACGGTTTCACCTTCAAGCCCAAGCAGCCGGTGGACTGGATGGTCTGCGACATCGTCGAGAAGCCGGCGCGTAACGCCGCGATGCTGGAAGAGTGGATCGGCGACGGCCATTGCCGCGAGGCGGTGGTCAACCTCAAGCTGCCGATGAAACAGCGTTATGCCGAAGTGAAACGGTTGCTGGAGCGTATTGCCGATGGCTTCAAGGCACGGGGCATCAAGGTCGAGATCGGCTGCAAGCAGCTGTACCACGACCGCGAGGAAGTGACGTGCCATTTGCGTCGGCTGGACGTGAAGAAACCCAAGACCCGCTGATTGACGAGACCCCCTGTGGGAGCGGGCTTGCTCGCGAAGGCGTCGTGTCAGTCGACATCAACGTTGCTGATACACCGCTTTCGCGAGCAAGCCCGCTCCCACAGGTCAGTGGTAATCCCACCAGGGCGGCGTTTTGCCACAGATGACGTTGCACCCGGCAATGCGCGACAATGCCGGCCAGTTTCAGGAGTGAATCATGAGTGAAATGCTTGATACGCCGGTAGACGGCACCCTCGACGCCACCGGCCTCAACTGCCCCGAGCCGGTGATGATGCTGCACCAGCACATCCGTGACCTGGTGCCCGGCGGCCTGCTCAAGGTGATCGCCACCGACCCGTCGACCCGTCGCGACATTCCCAAGTTCTGTGTGTTTCTCGACCACGAACTGGTGGGGCAGCATGAGGAGGAAGGCACCTACCTCTACTGGATTCGCAAGAAGTCTGTTTAAGCTCGCATCATGACGCCACTGTAGGAGCGAGCTTGCTCGCGAAAATAACGAAGGTGCTGTTGGGCATCTGGTTTTTGCGCGTTATCGTTCACGACCTTCGCGAGCAAGCTCGCTCCTACAATTTTCGCAAGTCAACCGGCCGAGCGGCTGTTACGAATCCGTTTGCGCGCACTGAGCGTCAGGCGGATCGACAGCATCAGCGCCGCACAGCTCAAGCCGGCGATCAGCCCTTCCCACAGCCCGCTCGGGCCGCTGGCCGGACCGAACCAGTCGGTCAGTCCCAGCACGTAACCGACCGGCAGGCCGATGCCCCAATAGGCGAACAAGGTCAGGATCATCGTCACCCGGGTATCCTGGTAGCCACGCAACGCGCCTGCGCAAATCACCTGGATGGCATCGGAAAACTGATACAGCGCGGCATAGACAATCAGCATCGACGCAATCTGGATCACGTTCCTGTCAGGCGTGTAGATCGAGGCGATAGGCTCGCGCAAAAGCAGGATCAGGCTCGCCGAGAATGCCGCGAACACCAGTGCCGCGCCGAGCCCGACCTTCGCCGCAAAGCGTGCCTGCCAGGGATTGCCGGCCCCCAGTGCCTGACCCACCCTCACCGTTACCGCCATGCCCAGCGAGTAAGGAATCATGAACAGCAAGGAGCTGATATTGAGAGCGATTTGATGCCCGGCCACCACGGTAGAACCGAGACTGCCGATCAACAGGGCGATGACCGCGAAGATGCTGGACTCGGCGAAGACCGCGATACCGATCGGCAGGCCAATGCCGACCAGGCGCTTGATCACCGCCCATTGCGGACGGTCGAGGCGCACCAGCACGCGGGTGCGGGCATAGAAGGGGGCCCAGAACGTCCAGCCGGCCATGCTCAAGGCCATGAACCACATCACTATACCGCTGGCCCAACCGCAACCGACGCCACCCAGGGCCGGTGCACCGAAATGGCCATAGATCAACGCATAGTTCAGCGGGATGTTCAGCAGCAGGCCGCACAGGCCGATGACCATGCTCGGACGGGTCCGCCCCATGCCATCGCTGTAGCAGCGCAGTACGTAATAAAACGCCATGCCCGGCAAGCCGAAGGCGATACCGTGCAGGTAACCCATGCTCGGCTCGATCAATTGTGGATCGACTTTCATCCAGTGCAGGATCGGCTCGGCGCCGAGCAGCAGGCCACTGCCGATCAGCCCGACACACAGTGCGAGCCACAGTGCCTGGCGCACCAGTGGCCCGATCTCGTCAAACTGCCTGGCGCCAAAGCGTTGTGCGACCTTGGGTGTGGTCGCCAGCAGCACACCGGACATCAACAGGTAGACCGGAATCCAGATCGAGTTGCCCAGGGCCACGGAGGCCAGGTCCCGCGGGCTGACGCGGCCGGCCATGACTGCATCGACGAAGCCCATGGCGGTGGTGGCCAGTTGCGCGATCATGATGGGCAGAGCCAGGCCGAGCAGGCCCTTGAGTTCCAGGCGAACCGGGGTCGTGCGTGGGGTGGCGGTAGTGTCAGTCACGGAATTCACAAGCGAAGCGTCCAGAGGTTTTGATGCGCAGGGCCGCGCATTCTACGCGTTGACGCAGCGGTCAGGAAAAGACTGTGTTGGGTATTTGTAATCGCACCGCTCTCCCCGTAGGAGCGAGCTCGCTCGCGATGAATGTCAGGGCATCGAGTTCATTCAGGCAGCCCTCGTTATCGTTAACGCCCATCGCGAGCATGCTCGCTCCTACACAGGGATGCATTCTGCGCCTACACTGCCAACCCGCCAAAGGAGCCTGCCATGCTGATTGTTGCCGACGAAAATATCCCCCTGTTCGATGCTTTCTTTGAAGGCTTCGGTGAAATCCGCCGGATGCCGGGGCGCGCCATCGACCGTGCCACGGTCGAGCAGGCCGATGTGCTGCTGGTGCGTTCGGTGACCAACGTCAATCGCGCGCTGCTCGAAGGCAGCAAGGTGCGCTTTGTCGGTACGTGCACCATCGGCACCGATCATCTGGATCTGGATTACTTTCAGCAGGCCGGTATCACCTGGGCCAGCGCGCCGGGCTGCAATGCCCGCGGCGTGGTCGACTATGTGCTCGGCAGCTTGCTGACCCTGGCCGAAATCGAAGGCGCCGACCTGACCCGGCGGACCTACGGTGTGGTCGGTGCCGGTGAAGTGGGCGGACGGCTGGTCAAGGTCCTGCAAGGCCTGGGCTGGAAGGTGCTGGTGTGCGATCCACCACGGCAAGCGGCTGAAGGCGGTGACTACGTCAGCCTCGAGCAGATCATCGAGACGTGCGACGTCATCAGTCTGCACACGCCATTGACCAAGCAGGGCCAGCAGTCGACCTGGCATTTATTCGATGAAAAACGTCTGAACCAGCTCAGGTCCGGCACCTGGCTGATCAATGCCAGTCGCGGACCTGTGGTCAACAACGCGGCACTGCGCGATGTGCTGCTGGAGCGCGAAGACCTGCAAGCGGTGCTCGATGTCTGGGAAGGCGAGCCTGAAGTCGACGTGGCGCTCGCCGAACTGTGCGTGCTGGCAACGCCGCACATTGCCGGTTACAGCCTCGATGGCAGGCAGCGGGGGACCGCGCAGATCTATCAGGCGTATTGCGACTTCCTCGGGCAACCGGCCCGCGTCAGCCTGAGCGATTTGCTGCCGGCGCCGTGGCTGTCGCACGTGACCCTGGATGCGCAAACCGACCCGGCCTGGGCGTTGGCGATGCTCTGCCGTGGCGTGTATGACCCGCGTCGTGACGATGCGGATTTCCGTCGCAGCCTTGTCGGCAGTGTCAGCGAGCAGCGTGCGGCATTCGATGTGCTGCGCAAGCAATACCCGTCGCGCCGTGAGATCGACGGGTTGCAGGTGCGGATCGAGGGTGACTCGGCTGAGCTGCAGAGGATTGTGGCGGCGTTGGGGGCGACGGCAATCTGATGGACCGCGGTGGCCCCTTCGCGAGCAGGATCTTCATGCACCACAAATCCCCTGTAGGAGCGAGCATGCTCGCGATGGTCGCCAACGATGACGCGGGAAACCTGACACCCCGCGGTGCTCTCAGGTTCATCGCGAGCAAGCTCGCTCCTACAGAGAAGGGGTAATTGCTTTTTTTGCCGGCAATAAAAAACCCGGCCAACAATGGGCCGGGTCAAGAAGACGGTGGCTATATCACTTTTGTTCGGCAGGTTTGACCAATCGCTTTTCCAGTTCGCGGCAAGCGGTCTGGATCATCTTTTCAGTGATCGGTACTTCGCGACCCTGCTCGTCAATAATCGAGCAACCCAGAGACTGGTCTGGTTGCGTGCGGATCACTTGAATCTTGTCATCGCTGCTGTGTTGCAAGGACATGGCCTGTCTCCTCATCAGGTTGTGTGCTTACTGTAGAACCGCCAGGTGACCGGGCTATGACAACTCCCTGCGATCTTTCCCGGGGGACAGAACCAGTCCACCAGAAATGCCACCACGTGGCTAGCCGAACTTTAGACCAATAGCGTCTAGCCTCTAGTGTTGGCGGACATAATTAACCTGACTCATTGTGATTTGCAGCGAGCCACCCCATTGAGCGGTGTAGGCTGACTCTATTGACTGCTTTGTCCTGGATGAATTCGATGCTCTCTGTTCGTCACCGCCGTGCCTTTCGCCTGGCCAGTCGTTTTATCGAGCCATATCGCTGGCCGGCCTTCGGCGCCTTGCTGGCGTTGATCGTCACCGCTGGCATCACCTTGTCCATGGGGCAGGGCATTCGCCTGCTGGTGGACAAGGGGTTCATGACCCAGTCACCGCATCTGCTCAACCAGTCCATCGCTCTGTTCATGTTGCTGGTCATGGGGCTGGCGATCGGTACGTTTGTGCGGTTTTACCTGGTGTCGTGGATCGGCGAGCGCTGCGTCGCCGACATACGGCGTCAGGTGTTCAATCATCTGATTTATCTGCACCCCGGGTTTTACGAAGACAATCGCAGTTCCGAAATCCAGTCCCGCCTGACCGCCGATACCACGCTGCTGCAGTCGGTCATCGGTTCTTCGCTGTCGTTGTTCTTGCGCAATCTGCTGATGGTGATCGGCGGGATCGTCCTGTTGTTCATCACCAACCCCAAGCTCACCAGCATCGTGGTGGTGGCCTTGCCCCTGGTGATCGCGCCGATCCTGATCTTCGGACGCCGGGTGCGTAACCTCTCGCGCCTGAGTCAGGACCGGATTGCCGATATCGGCAGTTATGTGTCGGAAACCCTTGGCCAGATCAAGACCGTGCAGGCCTACAACCATCAGGCCCAGGACGAGGGACGGTTTGCCGTGACGGTGGAGGAGGCCTTCAACACCGCGCGCAAGCGTATCTTCCAGCGGGCGTGGCTGATTACCCTGGTGATCGTCCTGGTATTGGGCGCGGTCGGGGTGATGCTCTGGGTTGGCGGCATGGACGTCATCGCCGGGCGAATTTCTGCCGGCGAGCTGGCGGCATTCGTGTTCTACAGCCTGATCGTCGGCAGTGCGTTCGGCACGTTGAGCGAGGTGATCGGCGAATTGCAGCGGGCAGCCGGCGCGGCCGAACGGATTGCCGAGTTACTGCGCTCGGAAAACATCATTCTGCCACCGGTGTCGGGCGCGGTGACGCTGCCGGAACGGGTCGACGGCCACCTGCAATTGCAGAATGTGCGTTTTTCCTACCCGTCGCGGCCGGAAAGTTATGCTGTCGACGGCTTGAACCTGACCGTCAATGCCGGCGAGACGCTTGCGCTGGTCGGGCCATCAGGGGCTGGCAAGTCGACGGTGTATGACTTGCTGCTGCGCTTTTACGACCCGGCCGAGGGACGCATCCTGCTCGATGGCGTGCCGTTGACTCAACTCGATCCACTGGATCTGCGCCGCTGCTTCGCCCTGGTGTCACAAACCCCGGCGCTGTTTTTCGGCAGCATTGAAGAAAACATTCGCTACGGTAATCCGAAGGCGACTTCGGCCGAGGTGCAGGAAGCGGCAAAAATCGCTTACGCCCATGACTTTATCGAAGCCATGCCCAACGGTTACCAGACGCATCTGGGGGATGGCGGGCTCGGCCTGTCCGGCGGCCAGCGCCAACGCCTGGCCATCGCCCGTGCGCTGCTGGTGGACGCCCCGATCCTGCTCCTCGACGAAGCCACCAGCGCCCTCGACGCCCAGAGCGAACACCTGATCCAGCAGGCGCTGCCGAGCCTGATGAAAAACCGTACCACCCTGGTGATCGCCCATCGCCTGGCCACGGTGAAAAACGCCGACCGGATCGCGGTGATGGATCAGGGGAAACTGGTGGCGGTGGGGACGCATCAGGAGCTTATCGCCAGCAATGCGTTGTATGCGCGGTTGGCGGCGTTGCAGTTCAGTGATGGATTGATTAACGCTGGGGAACTCTTGTAGGAGCGAGCCTGCTCGCGATGGTCGTCAATGATGACGCGGGATGCCTGACACCCGGCGGCACTCTAATGTCCATCGCGAGCATGCTCGTTCCTACAGTGATCATTGATCATCGAAGTACCGCTCATGCCAATCCACGATCGGTTGTGGCGAATTGAGCTTCTGACCGTAGATCACCGAGTACGACAATACGTTTTGCACGTACTGGCGGGTTTCGTCGAATGGGATGCTTTCTACCCACACGTCGAAACTCAGGTGGTCCGCACCGCGCAGCCATTGGCGTACGCGGCCGGGGCCGGCGTTGTAGGCGGCGGAGGCAAGCACACGGTTGCCGTTGAACTGGCTGTGCACCTGGCTCAGGTAGGCGGCACCGAGCTGGATGTTCTTGTCCGGATCGAACAATTGCTGTGGCGAGCTATAGGGAATGCTGAACTTGCGTGCGGTTTCCTTGGCGGTGGCGGGCATCAGTTGCATCAGGCCCGAGGCGCCGACCCCGGAGCGGGCGTCGTCCATGAACGCACTTTCCTGGCGGGTGATGGCGAACGCCCAGCTCGGATGCAGGCCGCGGTTCTTCGCTTCACGCACCAGCGTTTCTCGGTGAGCCATCGGGAAACGGATATCCAGGTCGTCCCAATACTGCGCCTGACTGATGGTGCGGATCGCCGGGAAGTACCATTTCAGGTCGTAGGCCAGCTTGGCCTGGGCGACCATTTCGTCGCGGCTGAAGTGACGGCTGACGTAATACCACTCGCGGCGACCATCGACGACCTGCCCGCGGGCGTGCAGCTCCAGGGCGCGGCGCACGCCAGGGGTGTTGCGCACTTTGTTGATGGTGGCCTGGCTGAGCACCAGCGGTTTGTTGAGCAGCGAGTAGGGCGACTGTGAGCGATCGGCGGCGAGGAAGCCGTAGAAGTCGCGTTCGCGGGCCAGGCTTTTATAGAGCGTCTGCGCTTCCGGATTCTGCGGTTGCGCCAGTTCCAGGCTACGGGCCTGCCAGTAGCGCCAGCGGTTGGTGGTTGCCAGGTCCTGGGGCAGGCGGCGGGTCAACTGATAGGCATCGTCCCAGCGCGCCAGGCGCAGGAGCAGGCGCAAGCGCCATTCGGAAACCGTGTTGTCGCGCAGCTCGGGGTCGTATTTGGTCATGACATCCAGCGCACGGCTGTCGAAACGTCGCGCAAGGGTCAGGCCGATTTCCCGGGCGATCGCCACTTTTTCATCCCGGGAGAAGTGCATGCTGCTGGCGTAGCCATCAAGCAGGTCCATGGCCTTGTCCGGGTCCTGGCGAGCCAGGCGGCGCAGGCCGAGGCTGACCACGTCGGACATGGCTTCATCGGCCGGGGTGAAGCGTGACGGCTGGTTGAGCAGTTCCGGTTTCTGCGCGACGTCCACCAGCAGGCGACCGCGAGGGGCGAGGGTGGTCATGCCGTTGACCAGGCTGTTGGCCAGCGGGTAGTTGCGCGCCTGGGCCGCGAGTTTGGCGCGTTCCCAGCGTTTTTGCTCGGTCAACTGGCCGTCCGCGGCCCACATGCCGAACAAGGCATCGCAGGCCTCGGGTTGGGATTTGCCGGTCAACCAGAGCTTTTCAGTGTTGGCATAACCTTCGGATTTGAGGTTATGGCTGACCTGGTACTGCGCATTCAGGCAGTCCAGTTCGGTGAAGTTCATCTTGGGGTCGTAATACCTGACGAAGGTCGCCCAGTCGCCCCGTTCCGCCAGCCAGCGCAACCAGCGCAGTTTCATCCAGTTGGCCTGGGGCAGGTCGCCGTGTTCGGCGAGGAATTTCTCGATTTCGGCGTTGCTCGCGGTTTTCAGGCGTGCTGTCAGCTCGTCGTAAGCCAGGTACGGTTCCAGTGGATAATCGGCGAGGGCCTGGCTGTAACGGAAGTACGGGCCGCTATCGCCCTTGGCCAGGGCGCGTTTGGCTTCATCGTAATACTGGCGTTGGGTGGAAAGGTCCACCGCCTGGGCGGATTGAACGGCAGCGGCAGAGAGAAGAAAACAGGATAAAAGTCTGAAGAGGCGACTGCGCATGAGACGTCCGGGCAGAGAAATCATGACAAGTGCGGGCCGGGCCCGCACTGAATTGTCTGTAGCTTAGCCTTTTGCCAGCAGCCGGCGAAAGCTTTGCGGGCGTTCCCGCATCAGTTCGCAACATTTGTCGTTCAGAGTGCTACGAGAGTGAAATTGCCGGCCTTGTGAAGCCTCAAGTCAGGTAGAATGCGCGCCCGGTTTTTGGAGAAGCTCATGACCCTGCTCAAATTCAGCGATGTGTCCCTTGCTTTCGGCGCTATGCCGTTGTTGGACAAGGTGTCCTGGCAGATCGCCCGTGGTGAGCGGGTGTGCATCATCGGCCGCAACGGCACTGGCAAGTCCAGCATGATGAAGCTCGTCAAGGGCGACCAGAAGCCCGATGACGGCGCCGTTTGGCGCGCACCCGGGCTCAAGATCGGCGAATTGCCGCAAGAATTGCCGGTAGCCGACGAGCGGACAGTGTTCGACGTGGTGGCCGAAGGCCTTGATGGCGTCGGTGCGTTGCTCGCCGAGTATCACCACCTGAGCCAGAACATCGTCACCGATGCCGATCTGGACAAGCTGATGCACGTCCAGCACGACCTCGAAGCCCGCGATGGCTGGCGCTTGCAGACCCTCGTCGACAGCACCTTGAGCCGCCTGCAACTGCCGGCCGACAAGACCCTCGCCGAGTTGTCCGGCGGCTGGCGTCGTCGCGTCCTGCTGGCTCAGGCCCTGGTGTCCGAGCCAGACCTGCTGCTGCTCGACGAACCGACCAACCACCTGGACATCGGTGCCATCGCCTGGCTTGAAGAAGCGCTGAAGGATTTCCAGGGCGCCGTGCTGTTCATCACGCACGACCGTTCTTTCCTGCAGAACCTGGCAACCCGCATCCTTGAACTGGATCGCGGCGGGCTGATCGACTGGAACGGCGACTACGCCAGTTTCCTCGTGCACAAGGAAGCCGCACTGGCCGCCGAAGAAACCGCCAACGCGTTGTTCGACAAGCGCCTGGCCCAGGAAGAAGTGTGGATTCGCCAGGGCATCAAGGCCCGTCGTACCCGTAACGAAGGCCGTGTACGTGCGTTGAAAGCCTTGCGTGTCGAGCGTAGCGAGCGTCGTGAGCGTACCGGTAAGGCCAACATCCAGCTGGAAACTGCCGACAAGTCCGGCAAGCAGGTGATGGTGCTCGACAATGTGAGCTTCGCTCACCCGGACGGTCCGTTCCTGATCAAGGACTTCTCCATGGTGCTGCAGCGCGGCGACCGTATCGGTCTGCTCGGCGCCAACGGTACCGGCAAGACCACGCTGCTGAAGCTGATGCTCAGCGGCTTGCAGCCAACCAGCGGCAAAGTGGAAGAGGGCACCCGGATCGATGTCGCCTACTTCGACCAGTTGCGCCATCAACTGGACCTGGAAAAAACCGTGATCGACAACGTCGCCGAAGGTCGCGACTTCATCGATATCGACGGCCAGAGCCGGCATGTACTGAGCTACCTCGGTGACTTCCTGTTCAGCCCGCAGCGTGCGCGCACGCCGGTCAAGGCGCTGTCCGGTGGTGAGCGTGCCCGTCTGTTGCTGGCCAAGCTGTTCAGCAAGCCGGCGAACTTGCTGGTGCTCGACGAACCGACCAACGACCTCGACGTCGAAACCCTCGAATTGCTCGAAGAGGTCCTGCTGACCTTCAACGGCACCGTACTGATGGTCAGCCACGACCGGGCATTCCTCGATAACGTGGTCACCAGTACCCTGGTCTTCGAAGGTGAAGGCAAGGTTCGCGAGTACGTCGGTGGCTACCAGGACTGGCTGCGTCAGGGCGGCTCGCCGCGCCTGCTGGGCGTGACCGAGAGCAAGTCTGGCAAGGCCGACCTGAACTCCGCGGTGGTGAAGGCCGAGCCTGCGTCGGTGGCGGCAGCGGTCGAAGCGCCAGTGGCGAAGAAAAAGCTCAGCTACAAGTTGCAGCGCGAGCTGGAAGCGTTGCCGGGGCAGATCGAAGCCATGGAGCAGCAGATTGCCGCCGTTGAAGTACAGATGGCGGATGCGGGCTTCTATCAGCGTCCTGCTGCCGAAACGGCTGCGGTGATTGCTCAGCTGGAACAGTTGCAGGCTGAGCTCGACATCATGGTCGAGCGTTGGGCCGAGCTGGATGCCTGATTGATCCGTTAATAAAAAAGCCCGGCTTCACACATGTGAACGCCGGGTTTTTCATATGAAACCCGATCCCCTGTAGGAGCGAGCTTGCTCGCGATGAACCTGAGAGCACCGCGGGGTGTCAGGCTGCCCGCGTCATCGTTGGCGACCATCGCGAGCAAGCTCGCTCCTACAGGGGGGGCTGTGTTTTCAGCTTTTGTTTTGCAGGCGCACCGCAAGCACATCGCAAGGCGCGCCATGCAGCACGTCATTGGCGGTGGAGCCCAGAAGCAGTGCCAGGCCGTGGCGGCCATGACTGCCTACGACGATCAGGTCGCATTCCTGTTCCTTGGCCATGTGATGGATTTCCTGGCGTGGTTGGCCATAGGTCAGGTGGCTGTACTCTTTCGAGAGTTCAGGATACTTGTTGATCAACCGGTCAAGGCGCTCCTTGGCCTGATCGAACTGCTGCTGTTGCAGTTGTGACAGGTCCATTGGCACGTCGCCACCGAAGGCCATCGCCATCGGCTCGACAATGTGCACCAGTGACAGTTTCGCGCCGTTGCTCACCGACAGCTCGCGAGCGCGGTGGATCACAGGGTCGCACTCTTCGGTCAGATCTACAGCGACCAGAATATGGTTGTAGGGCATGAGGTGCTCCTCCTGAGGATTGCAATATTGGTAAGTATGGCTGGTTTCAAGCGCATTGGTTCCAAAGTGACACAATGGGCTCATCAAGAATCGGGAGTACAGATATGACGGTCTGGATAGTGGTGTCAATCCTGCTGGTGGTACTCAGCCCGCTGGCATGGTTGCGTCCCTCACGTGCCCAGAGTGGGCGTATCGGCCTGCGGATGGAGGCCCGGCGCATCGGCCTGGCCATGCAACTGGCGCCGCAGGAATGGCCGCACTGGCTGAGCCAGGAGCCGCCAAGCCCGTGCGCCCAGTACCATCGTCCGCGCCGCGGCAATCAGCCAGCGTGCTGGAGCTACTGGCAAAAATCACCGGGTCTGTGGGTGAATCAATGGCAGGAAGCCTGTGAGGACAGGGCGCTGCTCGATCATTTCGAAAAATTGCCGGCCAACGTCTACAAAGTCGAGGCGGACAAGCAAATGATCACCTTGTACTGGGGCGAGAAGGGCGAGGCCGAGGTATTGCAACAAATCGATGCCACCCTCAAGGCACTCGCCTGAAACCCGACCCCCTGTAGGAGCGAGCTCGCGATGGTCGTCAACGATGACGTGGGAAGCCTGACACCCTGTGGTGCTCTCAGGTTCATCGCGAGCGAGCTCGCTCCTACAGAGAGGGGCAATTGCCGTTTTTTTAGCAGGCAATAAAAAGCCCGACATTCATCATCGGGCTGGAGTTGGCCAGGCAGGCCGGTAAAAACGGTGTGGGCTGATCTTACGCTGGGCGTTCGCCAAAGCGTTCAACTTTTTCCCCTGGTTCCGCCAGCGTAGCCTGTTAAGCACGGGCTGCAGCGAATTAGGGCGAATTTTCTAATGATTGATCTTATGAATGTCTCCACATGCAGCCGCGTGTTGCAGGCCTTCGTCTTACAGAAATGACCGCAAAGTCGCTTTTCAACCCGCATTCTGGGCGATTGACAATTGGCGGAAATTCCGTGAAGGTGGCGTACCCAAATCAAACGGGCGTATGAATTGAGCGTTTGTTTTCAGATCGCTCCTACAGAATCCCGACTATCGCGTTGGCGGGTGTGCCGGGCAGATTGGCGTAGCATCGACGTTTAACGTCCTGCCAAGCCGGTCGCCTGCTTCCGACGTGTACTGTTCAGCTTCCATATCGTGGAGATCAGTTGATGATTTACGAAGGTAAAGCCATCACGGTTAAGGCTCTTGAAAGTGGCATCGTCGAACTGAAGTTCGACCTCAAGGGTGAGTCCGTCAACAAGTTCAACCGTCTAACCCTGAACGAACTGCGTCAGGCCGTAGACACCATCAAGGCAGATGCTTCGATCAAGGGCGTGATCGTCAGCAGTGGCAAGGACGTGTTCATCGTCGGTGCCGACATCACCGAATTTGTCGACAACTTCAAGCTGCCGGATGCAGAACTTGTTGCTGGCAACCTCGAAGCCAACAAGATTTTCAGCGATTTCGAAGACCTCAACGTCCCGACCGTCGCCGCGATCAACGGCATCGCGCTGGGTGGTGGTCTGGAAATGTGCCTGGCGGCGGACTACCGCGTCATGTCCACTACGGCCAAGATCGGTCTGCCGGAAGTCAAGCTGGGCATCTACCCGGGCTTCGGCGGTACTGTGCGCCTGCCGCGCCTGATCGGTGCCGACAATGCCATCGAGTGGATTGCCGCCGGCAAGGAAAACCGTCCTGAAGACGCGCTGAAAGTTGGCGCTGTCGACGCCGTGGTTGCTCCTGAGCAGCTGCAAGACGCCGCGCTGGAACTGATCAAGCGCGCCATCTCCGGTGAATTCGACTACAAGGCCAAACGCCAGCCGAAGCTGGAAAAGCTGAAGCTGAACGCCATCGAACAAATGATGGCTTTCGAAACCGCCAAAGGTTTCGTGGCCGGCCAGGCTGGCCCGAACTACCCGGCGCCGGTTGAAGCGATCAAGACCATCCAGAAAGCTGCGAACTTCGGTCGCGACAAGGCGCTGGAAGTCGAAGCCGCAGGTTTCGTGAAGCTGGCCAAGACCTCTGCTGCGCAGAGCCTGATCGGTCTGTTCCTGAACGATCAGGAACTGAAGAAAAAGGCCAAGGCCTACGACGAAATCGCCAAGGACGTGAAGCAGGCTGCCGTACTGGGCGCCGGCATCATGGGTGGCGGTATTGCCTATCAGTCGGCTTCCAAAGGCACGCCGATCCTGATGAAGGACATCAACGAGCACGGTATCGAGCAGGGTCTGGCCGAAGCCGCCAAACTGCTGGTCGGCCGCGTTGATAAAGGTCGCATGACCGCCGCGAAAATGGCTGAAGTGCTCAACGGCATTCGTCCAACCCTGTCGTACGGTGATTTCGGTCACGTGGACCTGGTGGTGGAAGCGGTCGTCGAAAACCCCAAGGTCAAGCAGGCTGTACTGGCTGAAGTTGAAGACCAGGTCAAAGAGGACACCATCCTGGCGTCCAACACCTCGACCATTTCCATCACTTTGCTGGCCAAGGCCCTCAAGCGTCCGGAAAACTTCGTCGGCATGCACTTCTTCAACCCGGTGCACATGATGCCGCTGGTGGAAGTGATTCGTGGCGAGAAGTCCAGTGAACTGGCCGTCGCGACTACCGTTGCCTACGCCAAGAAAATGGGCAAGAACCCGATCGTCGTCAATGACTGCCCGGGCTTCCTGGTCAACCGCGTGCTGTTCCCGTACTTCGGCGGTTTCG
Source organism: Pseudomonas sp. Pseusp3 (assembly GCF_047304225.1). Lineage (NCBI taxonomy): Bacteria > Pseudomonadati > Pseudomonadota > Gammaproteobacteria > Pseudomonadales > Pseudomonadaceae > Pseudomonas > Pseudomonas sp. Pseusp3. The sequence goes on from NZ_JBGLYV010000003.1 coordinate 34,179, forward strand.
CCAAGTTGGTCAGCGCCGGTGTGGACTTCGTCCGTATCGACAAGATCATGGAAAAGTTCGGCTGGCCAATGGGCCCGGCCTACCTGATGGACGTGGTCGGCATCGACACTGGCCACCACGGTCGTGACGTGATGGCCGAAGGCTTCCCGGACCGCATGAAAGACGACCGTCGCTCGGCCGTTGACGTGCTCTACGAAGCCAAGCGCCTGGGCCAGAAGAACGGCAAGGGCTTCTACGCCTACGAGACCGACAAGAAAGGCAAGCAGAAGAAAGTCGCCGATCCTTCGGTACTGGAAGTGCTCAAGCCGATCGTTTACGAGCAGCGCGAAGTCACCGACGAAGACATCATCAACTGGATGATGATCCCGCTGTGCCTGGAAACCGTGCGTTGCCTGGAAGACGGCATCGTCGAAACCGCTGCCGAAGCCGACATGGGTCTGGTCTACGGTATTGGTTTCCCTCCATTCCGTGGCGGTGCGCTGCGCTACATCGATTCCATCGGTGTGGCAGAGTTCGTTGCCCTGGCTGACCAGTACGCTGATTTGGGCGCGCTGTACCACCCGACCGCGAAGCTGCGCGAAATGGCCAAGAACGGCCAGAGCTTCTTCGGTTAAGCGCCCCCAACTAGAGTGAGAGTGAACTTATGAGCTTGAATCCTAGAGACGTCGTGATTGTCGACTTCGGTCGTACTCCGATGGGCCGCTCCAAGGGCGGCATGCACCGCAACACCCGCGCCGAAGACATGTCGGCGCACCTGATCAGCAAACTGCTGGAACGTAACGTCAAGGTCGACCCGAACGAAGTCGAAGACGTGATCTGGGGCTGTGTGAACCAGACCCTGGAGCAGGGCTGGAACATCGCGCGCATGGCGTCGCTGATGACCCAGATCCCGCACACGTCGGCCGGCCAGACCGTTAGCCGTCTGTGCGGCTCGTCGATGAGCGCTCTGCACACTGCAGCGCAAGCGATCATGACCGGCAATGGTGACGTATTCGTTGTTGGCGGCGTCGAGCATATGGGTCATGTAAGCATGATGCACGGTGTCGATCCGAACCCGCACATGTCGCTGTACGCGGCGAAAGCCTCGGGCATGATGGGCCTGACCGCGGAAATGCTGGGCAAAATGCACGGCATCACTCGCGAGCAACAGGACGCTTTCGGCGTGCGCTCCCACCAACTCGCCCACAAGGCGACCGTGGAAGGCAAGTTCAAAGACGAAATCATCCCGATGCAGGGCTACGACGAGAACGGTTTCCTGAAAACCTTCGACTACGACGAAACCATTCGTCCGGAAACTACCCTGGAAAGCCTGGCGGCTCTGAAGCCGGCGTTCAATCCGAAGGGTGGCACCGTGACAGCGGGTACTTCGTCGCAGATCACCGATGGTGCTTCGTGCATGATCGTGATGTCGGCACAGCGCGCACAGGACCTGGGTATCCAGCCTCTGGCAGTGATTCGCTCGATGGCAGTGGCAGGTGTGGATCCGGCAATCATGGGCTATGGTCCAGTACCGGCCACACAAAAAGCATTGAAACGCGCGGGTCTGGGTATCTCCGACATCGACTTCTTCGAGCTCAACGAAGCTTTCGCCGCACAGGCCCTGCCAGTGCTGAAAGATCTGAAAGTGCTCGACAAGATGAACGAGAAGGTTAACCTGCACGGTGGCGCCATCGCCCTGGGCCACCCGTTCGGTTGCTCCGGTGCGCGTATCTCCGGCACTTTGCTCAATGTAATGAAGCAGAATGGCGGCACCTTCGGGGTGGCCACCATGTGCATTGGTCTCGGCCAAGGCATCTCCACCGTCTTCGAACGCGTTTAAGCGTCTCGTTGATGGAAGCCGGGGCCAAGTGCCCCGGTTTTTGTTTTTCCGGATTTATTTTGTTTTTTATTTGAAAAAATTTGAGTGAGGGCCAAAGCATGCCGATACAACCTGGGCTCTACCAACATTACAAAGGTCCGCAGTACCGCGTATTCAGTGTTGCGCGGCATTCGGAAACCGAAGAAGAAGTGGTCTTCTACCAAGCCCTGTATGGCGATTACGGCTTTTGGGTACGTCCCTTGAGCATGTTCCTGGAGTCCGTCGAGGTTGACGGTGAACAGGTGCCACGCTTTGCTTTGGTGCAGGCTGAAGAAAGCCTTTTTACCAAGCCATAAGCTGAGTTCGCGCAATACCCTGCGCTTGACCTCACCTTGTTGCCACTATATATAGCGGTGCCGCGTCAGGCGCCAATCGCCTTTCACTTCTCGAATTCAGGAATTTTCTGATCCATGGGCAAATCGCTGGTCATTGTGGAATCCCCGGCTAAGGCCAAGACCATCAACAAGTATTTGGGCAACGAATACGTGGTGAAGTCGAGTATCGGCCATATCCGAGACCTGCCCACCAGCGGTTCGGCTAGCGCCAGCAAAGAGCCAGCCGCCAAGCGCGGCAAGGCTGCTGCGGGTGAAGCGCCGGCACTGTCGCCGAAAGAAAAGGCGCGCAAGCAGCTGGTCGCACGCATGGGTGTCGATCCGGATCATGGCTGGAAAGCCAAGTACGAGATCCTCCCAGGCAAGGAAAAAGTCATCGAAGAGCTGCGCCGGCTCGCCAAGGATGCTGACACCATCTATCTCGCAACCGACTTGGACCGCGAGGGGGAAGCCATTGCCTGGCACCTGCGCGAAGCCATCGGTGGTGACGACAGCCGCTACAAGCGCGTGGTGTTCAACGAAATCACCAAGAAGGCGATTCAGGAAGCCTTCTCCCAGCCGGGCGAGCTGGATATCGACCGTGTCAACGCCCAGCAGGCGCGTCGCTTCCTCGACCGCGTCGTGGGTTACATGGTTTCGCCACTGCTGTGGGCCAAGATCGCTCGTGGTCTGTCCGCCGGTCGCGTGCAGTCGGTTGCCGTGAAGCTGGTGGTTGAGCGTGAGCGTGAAATCCGCGCGTTCATCCCGGAAGAGTACTGGGAAGTTCACGCCGACCTCGGCACCGCCAAAGGCGCGACCGTGCGTTTCGACGTGGCCCGCGAGAAAGGCGAAGCCTTCAAGCCGCTCAATGAAACCCAGGCCATGGCGGCGCTGGAGAAGCTCAAGGCTTCCAGCTACAGCATCGTCAAGCGCGAAGACAAACCGACCAGCAGCAAGCCGTCGGCACCGTTCATCACCTCCACCCTGCAGCAGGCCGCGAGCAACCGCCTGGGCTTCGGTGTGAAGAAAACCATGATGATGGCCCAGCGTTTGTACGAAGCCGGCTACATCACCTACATGCGTACCGACTCCACCAACCTCTCGGCCGATGCCGTGGCGATGGCGCGTACCTATATTGAAGGCGAGTTCGGCAAGAAGTACCTGCCGGAAACCCCGAACGTCTACAGCAGCAAGGAAGGCGCACAGGAGGCTCACGAAGCGATTCGTCCGTCCGACGCCAATACCGAGCCAAGCAAGCTGTCGGGCATGGAGCGTGACGCTGAGCGCCTCTACGAGCTGATCTGGCGCCAGTTCCTCGCTTGCCAGATGCTGCCGGCGCAATACCTGTCGACTACCGTCACTGTGGGTGCCGGTGACTTCGAGCTGCGCGCCAAGGGCCGCATCCTGAAGTTTGACGGTTACACCCGCGTCATGCCGCAAATCGCCAAGCCGGGCGACGACGACGTATTGCCGGACATGGCCCAGGGCGACGCGATGAAGCTGATCAAGCTTGATCCGTCCCAGCATTTCACCAAGCCGCCGGCGCGCTACTCGGAAGCCAGCCTGGTGAAGGAAATGGAAAAGCGCGGTATCGGTCGTCCTTCGACCTACGCGGCGATCATTTCGACCATCCAGGACCGCGGCTACGTGGCGCTGCACAACCGTCGTTTCTACTCGGAAAAGATGGGCGACATCGTCACCGAGCGTCTGGCCGAGAGCTTCTCCAACCTGATGGACTACGGTTTCACTGCGGGCATGGAAGAGCATCTCGATGACGTGGCCCAGGGCGAACGTGACTGGAAAAACGTGCTCGACGAGTTCTACGGCGACTTCAAGAAGAAACTCGAAGTGGCCGAAAGCCCGGAAAGCGGCATGCGTGCCAACCAGCCGGTGATGACCGACATCCCGTGCACCACCTGCGGTCGCCCGATGCAGATCCGTACCGCGTCGACCGGTGTGTTCCTCGGTTGCTCGGGTTACAGCCTGCCACCAAAAGAACGCTGCAAGGCCACCGTGAACCTGGTGCCGGGCGATGAAATCGCTGCGGACGACGAGGGTGAATCGGAGTCGCTGGTGTTGCGTGGCAAGCATCGCTGCCCGATCTGCAGCACGGCGATGGATGCCTACCTGCTCGATGAGAAGCGCAAGTTGCACATCTGCGGTAACAACCCGGATTGCGATGGCTACGAAATCGAAGAGGGCACTTACCGCATCAAGGGCTATGAAGGTCCGAGCCTGGAGTGCGACAAGTGTGGCAGCGAAATGCAGCTCAAGACTGGCCGTTTCGGCAAGTTCTTCGGTTGCACCAATGCCACCTGCAAGAACACCCGCAAACTGCTGAAGAGCGGTGATGCGGCGCCGCCGAAGATGGACCCGGTGAAGATGCCTGAGCTGAAGTGCGAAAAGGTCAACGACACCTACATTCTGCGCGACGGTGCATCCGGCCTGTTCCTGGCGGCCAGCCAGTTCCCGAAAAACCGCGAGACTCGTGCTCCGCTGGTGATGGAAATCATCCCGCACAAGGATGAGATCGATCCGAAGTATCACTTCCTCTGCGAAGCGCCGAAGAAAGATCCGGATGGCCTCCCGGCTGTGATTCGTTACAGTCGCAAGACCAAGGAGCAGTACGTACAGACCGAGGTCGACGGTAAGCCGACTGGCTGGAAAGCGTTCTACGACGGCGGCAAGTGGGCGGTCGAAGACAAGCGTCCGGCAGCCAAGGCGTAAAGCCGCCACCCCTGTAGGAGCGAGCTTGCTCGCGATGGACCTGAGAGCAACGCGGGCATCCTGTAGGCCCGCGTCATCGTTGACGACCATCGTCGGAACGCCGCCCGGAGCAAGCTCGCTCCTACAGTCAGTGCGCAAGGCCGCATGAGAACCTTCGGGTTTTCATGCGGCCTTTTTGTTTTGGGCTTGCGGTCGGATCGGGTGATCCACGACACTGTCATACCTGCATGAAGCAATTATTTCGTTGTGGAGGCTGCCGTCATGGCCCACGAACTTTATACCCGCACCAATCAGAAGATTTACTTCGCCGGCTTGTCGCTGGAAGCACTGGCCCGTACTGAAGAAAGTCGGGCAATGAATTCGCTGGCGCTGATCCAGGCCGGACGCGAATCCGCGCTGTTTCACCTGTACGGCGCGCTGTTGGGCCTGTGTCACGAAATCGCCGGTTTCTATCGCTTGCCTCAGGCCAATGCGTCCCGTGCAGAGTTGTTGCTGACTCGCGAGGTGCTGGAAACCATCGCCATTCCGGAAATGGCCGAGATGGTCGAGCTGGCCAATAACCCGGAGACCTGGCTGGCCAGACTGTTGGCCGCCCATGCTGCGCTGTTTCAGCCACCACGCGCGCCGCACAAGCCGAAAGGGGACGTGACTCAGCCACTGATTCAGGCTGTCAATCTGGATGAAGAGGACGCGCCGGAGGAACTGAGTCGGGAGGAGCTGGAGAGCTGGCGTCAGAACCTGAAAGCGTTGGCGATCCGGTTTCGTGAAGGGTTGAACGAGTGCTGACACTCGCCGTCGGGTGATGACATCTGGTCAAGATCCCAAGCGAAGCCCGAGCGATGCCTATATAATCCCCGCCTTTCGTGGAGAACAGTCCTTTATGCCAACGTCCTTTCTAGAAATTGTCGAGTTACCAGACGGCCGAATCGAGCTGCGCAGGGCCGAGGACGAGGGTTCTCTGGTTACTTTGGATTTCTCCGAGGACGCCAAAGCGTTCCTGCAAGGGCAGCACGTGGAAGTCGCCAAGGCGATGTTGAGCGTCGGTGTGCAGATGGCAGGTCGCCTGGTTGAAGGCGAATTCGACAAGGAAGAGGGGACACGGGTTCTGCATTGATCCCCGTCTGTCGTTTTTCTTGATATCGCTACTCATCGGCTTCTCTGTCCCTGGAGAAGCCTCGCGCGGTGAAGCCCGCGTTTTGCCTGTCAGTTAACCCAGTCGAATATTCAGGCTCTGAGCGTCCCCGGTGCGGGCGGCGCTGATCAGTTGTTGCCGCGATTGGGAGCTCAGCGGGTTGATCCAGCTGACCACCGTATGGCTGCGCCCCAGGCGCAACGCTTCGCAGGTCAGTTGCTGGGCGCTCTGGCTGCCCCGCGGTTGCAACAACAGGATGCGCTCGCGGTTGAGGCCGGCATCTCGCAGCCAGGCTTGGGTCAGGCTGGCGGGCGGCGCGATCAGTGTCAGCCAGCGAGCATCCTGGTCCTGGCTCAATTCCCTGAGGATGGGGGCCAGAAGGCTCAGGCAGTTCCCGGCTGCACCACGCAGTGACAGCTCGCTGAAAACGTCAGGTTCGGCGCTCCAGGGGGACTCGACTACGTCTTTCAGAATCGGCGCCAATGGCTGTGCCATGAACGCTTCGAACAACGGCAGTTGGGCTTGCTGTGGTGATGTCTGTGGGAACTGCATGGTGCCTCCTTTAGCGGCGAATGACGCCGACACTCAAGCCTTCGATCACCAGTTCCTGATCTTGAAGGTTCACTTCAATAGGGGCGAACTCGGGGTTCTCGGCGATCAGCCAGACTTTGCTGCCGTCACGCTTGAAGCGCTTGACGGTCACTTCGTCGCCGATTCGCGCAACCACGATCTGGCCGTTGCGGGCTTCGCGGGTGGTGTGGACCGCCAGCAGGTCGCCGTCGAAAATGCCGACATCCTTCATGCTCATCCCATGGACGCGCAGCAGGTAGTCGGCGCGTGGATGGAAGAAGGCAGGATTGATGTTGCAGGACTCTTCGATGTGTTGCTGCGCTAGAATCGGGGCGCCGGCTGCGACCCGGCCAATGATCGGCAGGGTGGAGTCGTCGGCCTTGGCTTCGAAGCCGGGGATGCGAATGCCACGGGAGGCGCCAGGCGTCATCTCGATGGCACCCTTGCGGGCCAACGCCTTGAGGTGTTCTTCTGCCGCATTGGGTGACTTGAAACCCAGTTCCTGAGCGATTTCCGCGCGGGTGGGTGGATATCCGTTGTCTTCCAGGCAGCGTTTGATGAAAGCCAGAATCTCTGCTTGTCGTGGCGTCAGCTTTAGCATATTGATCGCTCTGTTTTTTTATACAGTGACTGGGATTATATACAGTGGAGCGGTCTTGGCAATGCTCCATTTTTCACTCGCCGCCGGACGGTCAATCAGTCAGTGGATTGAAGCTTTGTCGTTGTGTGGTTAAATGTCTGACCGACCATTCCCAAAACGAACTGCCAGGCTTGACAAGGCACAGGCTGAAACGTATGTTTCAAACAAGTGTTTGTCAGGCGGAGTAGCCATGGCCCAGTCGGAAACCGTTGAACGCATTCTTGATGCCGCCGAGCAGTTGTTCGCGGAAAAAGGTTTCGCTGAAACCTCGTTGCGTCTGATCACCAGCAAGGCGGGTGTCAACCTGGCGGCGGTGAACTATCACTTCGGTTCGAAGAAGGCGTTGATCCAGGCGGTTTTCTCGCGGTTCCTCGGGCCGTTCTGCATCAGTCTCGATAAAGAGCTGGAGCGGCGTCAGGCCAAGCCTGAAATCAGGCCGACACTCGAAGAGTTGCTGGAAATCCTCGTCGAGCAGGCACTGGTGGTGCAGCCGCGCAGTGGCAACGACCTGTCTATCTTCATGCGTTTGCTGGGGCTGGCGTTCAGTCAGAGCCAGGGCCACCTGCGTCGTTATCTGGAAGACATGTACGGCAAGGTGTTCCGCCGCTACATGACGCTGGTCAACGAAGCGGCGCCGCGCATTCCCCCCATCGAACTGTTCTGGCGCGTGCACTTCATGCTCGGTGCGGCAGCGTTCAGCATGTCCGGCATCAAGGCCTTGCGGGCGATTGCTGAAACCGACTTTGGCGTGAACACTTCGATCGAGCAGGTCATGCGCCTGATGGTGCCATTCCTGGCCGCCGGCATGCGCGCCGAATCCGGTGTGACGGATGCGGCCATGGCCACAGCCCAGTTGCGTCCGCGCACTAAATCGACGCCGGTTGCCGCCAAGGTTTAACCGTACACGGGTGGGCGCGGCAGCTGACATCCGCTAAGCTAGCCGCCCATGCCGACTCTGTTTCTGAACCCGTTTCCCATTGATACCGCCGACCTGCCGGGCACTGCCCCCGGCGGCGAATTCGTGTGGGGCGGGTTTTCTGTTATCAAGGAAAAACTATGACTGCTGGCTTGCAAGGCTCGTTGATGGTGGACGTCGCCGGTACCTGGCTGACGGCTGAAGATCGCCAATTGTTGCGCCAGCCCGAAGTGGGTGGCTTGATCATCTTTGCCCGTAACATCGAGCATCCGCGTCAAGTGCGCGAGCTGAGTGCAGCCATTCGCGCCATTCGTCCCGATCTGCTGTTGGCGGTGGATCAAGAGGGTGGCCGCGTGCAGCGCCTGCGCCAGGGTTTCGTGCGTTTGCCCGCCATGCGCGCCATTGCCGACAACCCGAACGCCGAATACCTGGCCGAGCAGTGTGGCTGGATCATGGCGACCGAAGTGTTGGCCGTTGGCCTGGACCTGAGTTTCGCCCCGGTGCTCGACCTCGATTACCAACGCAGCGCGGTGGTGGGTACCCGTTCGTTCGAGGGTGACCCGGAGCGCGCCGCCCGGTTGGCCGGTGCTTTCATCCGCGGGATGAACAGCGCAGGCATGGCGGCCACCGGCAAGCACTTCCCCGGTCACGGCTGGGCCGAAGCGGATTCCCACGTCGCGATCCCCAACGACGAACGCAGTCTCGATGAGATCCGCGCCAACGATCTGGTGCCGTTTGCCAGATTGAGCAAGCAACTGGCCGCGGTCATGCCCGCCCATGTGATCTATCCACAAGTCGACGCCCAGCCGGCCGGTTTTTCCCGTCGCTGGTTGCAGGAAATCCTGCGCGGCGAGTTGCAATTCGACGGGGTGATTTTCAGTGATGACTTATCCATGGCGGGGGCTCACGTGGTCGGCGATGCCGCCAGTCGAATCGAGGCAGCGCTGACTGCCGGTTGCGACATGGGCCTGGTGTGCAACGACCGTGCGGCCGCCGAGCTCGCCCTGAGCGCTGCCCAGCGTCTGAAGGTCAAGCCATCCGAGCGTATTGCGCGGATGCGCGGCCAGTCGTTCGCCAGCACCGAATACCGTCAGGACCCGCGCTGGCTGACCGCTGTCGGCGCGCTCAAAGAAGCTCAATTGATTGATTAAGGACTGTTCGTTATGACGGTTTACGCGATTATCGGTGGCACTGGCCTGACTCAGCTCGAAGGCCTGAGCATTCGTCAGTCACTGACAGTGGACACGCCTTACGGCGCACCTTCGGCCGACGTTCAGATCGGCGAATATGCCGGCAAGGAAGTGCTGTTCCTTGCACGTCACGGTCATCCGCATCGTTTTCCGCCGCATCAGGTCAACTACCGCGCCAACCTCTGGGCGTTGAAGCAGGCCGGGGCGCAGGCGATTCTCGCGGTCAATGCCGTGGGTGGAATTCATTCCGCCATGGGCACAGGGCATTTCTGCGTGCCGCATCAGTTGATCGACTACACCAGCGGTCGTGAACACACTTACTTTGCCGATGATCTGGAGCACGTCACCCATATCGACTTCAGCTACCCCTACAGCGAACCATTGCGCCAGCAACTGATCGCGGCATTGGCGGCGGAAGGCGTGGGCTACAGCAGCCATGGCGTGTATGCGTGCACTCAAGGGCCGCGCCTGGAGACGGTGGCTGAAATCGCCCGGCTGGAGCGCGATGGCTGCGACATCGTCGGTATGACGGGTATGCCCGAAGCAGCCCTGGCCCGCGAACTGGAACTGGATTACGCCTGCCTGGCGCTGGTGGTGAACCCGGCGGCGGGCAAGTCGACGGCCGTAATCACCATGGCCGAGATCGAGCAGGCATTGCATGACGGCATGGGCAAGGTGAAATCGACGTTGGCGCGGGTGCTCAAGGGCTGAGTCAGGCGCTATGCCGAGTCGCTCCCTTCGCGAGCAAGCCCGCTCCCACAGTGGTTTTGTGTTGCCTCCACGGTTGAGGCTAAACACAAATCAAATGTGGGAGCGGGCTTGCTCGCGAAGAGGCCGGTTCAGACGCCGCAAATCTCAGCGTTTTTCGAGGTTTTTCGGCAGCGGCGCAAACAGCGCCTCGATATCATCGTTCTGCAGTTTCCAGTCCCCGGCCTTGCGCCCATCCAGCACGCCGGCCGCGAGGTCGGATTTTTCCTTTTGCAGGTGCTGAATCTTTTCTTCCACCGTGCCACGGGCAATCATTTTGTAAACGAACACCGGCTTCTCCTGGCCGATGCGATACGCCCGGTCGGTCGCCTGGTTTTCCGTTGCCGGGTTCCACCACGGGTCGTAATGAATCACCGTGTCCGCTTCGGTCAGGTTCAGGCCCACGCCACCTGCCTTCAAGCTGATCAGGAAAATCTGACGCTTGCCGCTCTGGAATTCCTTCACGGGTGTGCGGCGGTCACGGGTCTGGCCGGTCAGCAGGGCATAGGCCACGCCGCGTTTGTTCAGTTCGTCTTCGATCAGCGACAGCATTGAAGTGAACTGGGAGAACAGCAGGATCCGCCGACCTTCCTCGAACAATTCCTCGAGCATTTCCATCAGGCTGTCGAGCTTGCCTGACGTGCTGCCACGGCTCGGCAGGGTCGCCTCGTTGACCAGGCGCAAATCGCAGCACACCTGACGCAGCTTGAGCAGTGCTTCCAGAATGATGATCTGGCTGCGGGCCACGCCTTTGCGGGTGATCTCGTCGCGGACTTTCTTGTCCATGGCCAGGCGCATGGTTTCGTAGACGTCGCGTTGGGCCTCGTTGAGCTCGACCCAGTGGATGATCTCGGTTTTCGGTGGCAACTCGGTGGCCACCTGTTCCTTGGTGCGGCGCAGCAGGAACGGCTTGATCCGGCCGTTGAGGTGCTGAAGCCTGACCTCGCTGGTGCGTTTTTCAATCGGCACGCGGTAATCGCGGTTGAAGCTTTTGACGTCGCCCAGCCAGCCGGGCAAGAGAAAGTGAAACAGCGACCACAGTTCACCGAGATGGTTTTCCAGCGGTGTGCCGCTCAGGCACAGGCGCTGCCGGGCGTTGAGCTCGCGGGCAGCCTGGGCCGCCTTGCTGCCGGGGTTCTTGATGTATTGCGCTTCATCCAGCACCAGTATGTGCAAGGGCTGCGCCGCGAGGCGTTCGACATCCTTGGGCAGCAGTGCATAGGTGGTCAGGATCAGATCGTAATCGGCCAACTTGTCGAAGTGCTTTTTGCGGCTGGCACCGTATAGCGCCAGTACTTTGAGCTGGGGCGTAAAGTGCGCCGCTTCGTCGAGCCAGTTGGGGATCAGGCTGGTCGGCATCACGACCATGCACGGCCGATCGAGGCGGCCGGCGTTTTTCTCGCTCAGGACGTGCGCCAGTGTCTGCAGGGTTTTGCCCAGGCCCATGTCGTCCGCGAGAATTCCGCCCACTTCCAGCTGCCGCAGTGATTGCATCCAGCTCAAGCCTTCGAGCTGATACGGACGCAGCGTCGCATTCAGGCCGTCCGGGGCAATGGCCGTGTGGTCCTTGATGTCGCGCAGGCGCTGGGCAAAGGTGCGGATCTGCTCTCCACCCTCCCAGAGCAGTGGCATGTCTTCCAGCGGGTTCAGGCGCGTGGCATCGGCCTTGCTCAGGCGCAGCGTGGTTTCGCCGGGCTCCTGCAGGTAGAACTCGCCAAGGGTTGCCAGCACCGGCTTCAAGCGGCCGAAGGGCAGGGCGACTTGCAGTGGCCCGTGTTCGGAGTTCGGGCGATTGGGAATATTGACCAGGATCAGCTCGTCGTCGCGTCGTCGGGCAAGGCGTTCCGGATTGAGGATTTCGCTGTGGGAGCGCATCAGGTTGAGCAGGATCGGCAACAGGCTCAGGCGTTCGCCGTTGACGATGATCCCCAGCTCCAGATCGAACCAGTCTCGCTCCGGTACCTGTTCGACCGTGGCGTACCAGTCGTCTACCGCCGTCAGGTCGAAACCGAAGTCCTCGTCGATCTGCAATTCCCAGCCCTGGGTGCGCAACTTCGGCAGTTCATTGAGGGTAAAAGTCAGCCAGGCGCTGTCATTGACCATCTCGAACAGCTCGCCGGCACTTTCCGGCAAGGCCTTGCTTTGCCGGGTGGCCACTTTGAAGCCGAGGATTCGCAGTTGTTCCCGGTAGGACTGTTCCACTTCCGGGTGGCGTTTTATCCGCAGCGTCTGGGTCTCCTGACGAATCAGGATGTCGGCGTTTTTCTGACCGGAAACGTACTCGTCCAGATAGCTGAAAGACAGCGCCGCGCGATGCTGAATGTAACGCTGCATTCGACCGTTGCGCGGTTCGAACGCACTGAACTCGATGCTGGCGAGCCACAGGCGCGGGACGGGTTGCACATTGTCCACCAGCACTTGTGGCGGGGCTTTCGGGCTGCGGTTTTCCAGGACTGCCTGGAGTTTTTCCAGGAGTTCGGCGTCTTTGGCGGCGGCTGGGTAGTCGAGGGTTTCCTGTACTTGCAGGAGCACCGCTGCGCAATGTTTGCAGTTGTTGTGGACCGGGCAGGAGCAAGTGGCGTCGACCATCAGCAGGGTGCCCTTGGCTGACTCGCGCAGGCGAATGGTCTGACGGTAAACGTTACCGCCAGAGCCTTCGCACGCGGCGATGATCGTGGCATCGCCGGCTTCAACGATCCTGACGCGATTCTCCAGCGCGTAGCGGCGGCCACGCTCCAGGCTCTGTTCCTTGAATCGGCTGACCCAGGACGGTGCCAGGGGTTTGCTCAGGGTCGCGGACATAGGGACTTCAATCAGTCCGGAATTTCTTCGGGAGCTGGGCGGGGGGCTGGGGCGGTCAGCGAGGTGATCTTGATCAGCAGGCCGAGGTGGCCGTTGTCGAGGAAGTTCAGCTGGCCGTTCTTGGTGTGGCTTTCCTGTTTCAAGCGCTCGCTGGCGGTCACCATGCCATTGGCATCGATCTGATTGACCCAGAAATCGGCGTCGACATCGGTAAAGCGTCCCAGCTTCATGTTCAGCGTGCCCTCGATCGGGAACTGACCATATTGTTCCTTGCCGTCGCTGATCGCCACTTTGCTGCCAGCTTCGCCGAGGGTCTGTTGCCAGGCTTTGTGCAGCAACACCGTGTAGTCGGCGCTGCTGGTGAGTTTTTCCACCTCGCCATTCAGGCTTGGCGTACGCAGGCTGTCGGGGCTGACCGGTTGTGCGCCAGCCGCCCAGTCTTCCGGCGCGGCACGGCTGACAATCGCCGGTACGGCGTTTTGACGGACCAGAATCATTTCGACCTGATACAGGTCATCGGCAAATGCCGTAGGTGCGACCAATGCTGGCATCAACAGGGTCAGCAAGGTCAGTGAGCGAAACAGGCGCATGCGGCGTCCTTCAAGCAGTTTTCGGAACGAGGTGCTCGAAGAGCGCCTCTACAGTATTAAAGCGCTCTTCCGGGCGCTCCATCGGAACCATGAACTTGAACATCGTGGCGCCTTCGAATTTGTAGCGTTTTGGCTGGCTCTGGATCAGCTTGATCAGGGTCAGCGGGTCGACCGGCGTCTGTGCGGCGAACTCGACGCGACCGCCCTGGGGGCCGCCATCGACTTTCTTGATGCCCAGTTGCTCGGCCTGCAATTTCAATGCAGTGATGCGGATCAGGTTCTTGGTCGGTTCCGGCAACAGGCCGAAACGATCGATCATCTCCACCTGCAAATCCTTGAGACCGTCTTCATCGGTGGCCGAGGCAATGCGCTTGTAGAGAATCAGGCGGGCGTGGACATCCGGCAGGTAGTCTTCCGGAATCAGTGCCGGTACCCGCAAGTTGACTTCCGGGCCACCGCCCAGCGGTTGATCGAGGTTCGGTTGCTCGCCCTTGCGGATCGACTTCACTGCGCGCTCGAGCATTTCCATGTACAGCGTGAAACCGACAGCCTGGATCTGCCCGCTCTGGCCGTCACCGAGCAGTTCGCCGGCGCCACGGATTTCCAGGTCGTTGGTGGCGAGCACGAAGCCCGCGCCGAGGTCCTGGGTGTTGGCAATCGCTTCCAGGCGCTTTTCCGCGTCCGGGGTGATTTGCTGGCGCGGTGGCGTCAGCAGGTAGGCGTACGCCTGGTGGTGGCTACGTCCGACCCGACCGCGCAACTGGTGCAACTGCGCCAGGCCGAACTTGTCGGCGCGCTCGATGATGATGGTGTTGGCGCTCGGTACGTCGATGCCGGTCTCGATGATGGTCGAGGCGATCAGCACGTTGAAGCGCTTGTGGTAGAAGTCGCTCATCACCTGTTCGAGTTCGCGCTCGCGCATCTGCCCGTGACCGATGCCGATTCGGGCTTCCGGTACCAGTTCGGCGAGGTCGGCGGCGCACTTCTCGATGGTCTTCACGTCGTTGTGCAGGTAGTAGACCTGGCCGCCACGCAGCAATTCACGCAGCAAGGCCTCTTTGACCGTGCTCTTGTTCTGCTCCATGACGAAGGTGCGTACCGACAGGCGACGGGCCGGCGGAGTGGCGATGATCGACAGGTCGCGCATGCCCGACACCGCCATGTTCAGCGTGCGCGGAATCGGCGTGGCGGTGAGGGTCAGGATGTCGACTTCGCTGCGCAGCGCCTTGAGCTGTTCTTTCTGGCGCACGCCGAAACGGTGTTCCTCATCGATGATCACAAGGCCCAGGTTTTTGATTTTGACGTCGTCCTGCAGCAGCTTGTGCGTGCCGATGACGATGTCGATCTTGCCTTCGGCCAGGTCCGCGACCGCCGCGTTCACTTCCTTGGCCGACTTGAAGCGGCTCATCACTTCCACGGTCACCGGCCAGTCGGCGAAACGGTCGCGGAAGCTGTTGTAGTGCTGCTGGGCGAGCAGGGTGGTCGGCACCAGGATCGCCACTTGCCTGCCGCCATGCACGGCGATGAACGCGGCGCGCATCGCCACTTCGGTCTTGCCGAAGCCGACGTCGCCGCACACCAGGCGATCCATGGGCTTGGGCGCGAGCATATCGTCGCGCACCGCTTCGATAGTGGTTTGCTGGTCCGGGGTTTCTTCAAACGGGAAACCCGCGCTGAAGGTGGCGTAGTCAGCTTTCGGATCGGCGAAGGCGTAGCCTTCACGGGCCGCACGGCGTGCATAGATGTCGAGCAACTCGGCGGCCACGTCGCGAACCTGTTCGGCGGCCTTGCGCTTGGCTTTCTGCCAGGTCTCGGAGCCGAGGCGGTGCAGCGGGGCCAGGGCGTCGTCGCTGCCGGTGTAGCGGGCGATCAGGTGCAGGTTGGCCACCGGCACATACAGCTTGGCGCCTTCAGCGTATTCCAGGGCGAGGAACTCGGCGGTCTGGTTGTCGATTTCCAGGGTCGCCAGGCCCAGGTAGCGGCCGACACCGTGGTCGATATGCACCACCGGCGCACCTTCGCGCAGCTCGGTGAGGTTCTTGATGACGGCATCGTTGTTGGCATCGGCGCGCTTTTCGCGACGCCGACGCTGCATCACGCGCTGACCGAACAATGGGCTTTCGGCAACCAGGGCCAGGGCCGGGTCGTCGAGCTGCAGGCCTTCATCGAGTGGTGCGATGGTGATGGCCAGACGCTCCTTGCCGGCGACAAAGTCCGGCCAGCTGTCGACGGTTTTCGGTCGCAGCTTCAGGCGTTCCAGCAGTTCCAGCAGCACTTCGCGGCGGCCTGCGGATTCGGCGGTAAACAGCACGCGTCCGGGGAATTCGTCGAGGAAACCAGCCAGTGCCGCCAATGGCTGGGTGGCCTTGGCTTCGATGGCCAGGTTCGGCAGTTCTCGAGCCGGGAAGCGCTCGCGGCCGCCACCGCTTTCAATGTCCTGTTGGCTGGCCACTACGCGCGGCCAGTTCTTCAGGCGCGCGAAGCAGTCTTCCACTGGAAGGAACAGCTCGGCTGGCGGTAATAAAGGGCGGGAAGGATCGACACGGCGTTCTTCATAGCGATTGCGCACATCGTTCCAGAAATTCTCGGCGGCCTGTTCGATGCCCGGCAGGGAAAACACTTGCGTGTCCTGTGGCAGGTAATCGAACAGCGACGAGGTTTCTTCGAAGAACAATGGCAGGTAGTACTCGATACCGGCCGGGGTGATCCCGCTGTTCAAGTCCTGGAAGATCGGGCAGCGACGGAAATCGACATCGAAGCGCTCGCGAAAACGCGCCTTGAAGCGGGTCACGGCTTCTTTCTCCAGCGGGAACTCCTTGGCCGGCAGCAGCTTGACCGAGTCGACCTTGTCGATGGAGCGTTGATTCTCCGGGTCGAAGGTGCGCAGGGTTTCGATTTCGTCGTCGAACAGGTCGATGCGGTATGGCAGTTTGCTGCCCATCGGGAACAGGTCGATCAACGAGCCGCGGACCGTGAACTCGCCATGCTCGTACACGGTATCGACATAGCGATAACCGGTGGCTTCAAGCCGGGTGCGCATTTGCTCGACGTCGAGCTTCTGGCCGACATCCAGCACCAAACTGCTGCCGAGCAGGAATTTGGTGGGCGCCAGGCGGTGCAGGGCCGTGGTGATCGGCACCACCAGCACGCCATGACTCAACTCCGGCAGTCGATAGAGCGCCGAGATACGCTGGGAAATGATGTCCTGGTGCGGTGAGAACAGGTCGTAGGGCAGGGTTTCCCAATCGGGAAAGTGCAGTACGGGCAAATCCGGGGCGAAGAAACCCAGCTCCTGTTCCAGCCGTTCGGCACTTTGGCTGTCGGCGGTCAGCAGCAGGGTAAAGCGCTTGGCAGCGCTGGCGGCCTCGGCAATGGCCAGGCTCAGGGCGGCACCGGGCAGGTTGCCCCAGTGCTGTTTACCTGCCGCGGCAGGGAGAAGCGGTAGACGCAGAACGGGCACGGAAGGTTGAGCTCCAAGCGTTGCGACAAAGTCGGTAATTGTAGCGGTCTACGATGCCGCCTGTCAGTTGCTGACTGTGTCTAAAGCACGGGTTTGGCGAAATGTAGTGGTAAAGACAAAATTCTGCGCTTTTTTACCTAGAATTAATGAATATGTAGTGGCAAAAACAACGAGTGTTACGGAGGGTTACGGACAACGAGACTTTGGCTCCAAAAAATTGACTGTGCTGAAAGCCCCGGTTTTACTGGGCTGGAGCGAGGCGTAATTTTTTTGAACGACGATTTGTTACGTAAAGCACGACGGGCGCGCATTGCTACCGCTGTCACTCGGCGGCATAATGTAGCCCCTTTTTTCTGCCCCTACATGTGGAAGGTTCCCGTGACTCAGAAGCCCGACCAGTGTCTTGGTGAATGGATCGACCGTGAAGCACTCGCAGAAGCGATGATTCCGCTTATCGGTCAGCTCTACCGCAATAACAACGTGGTGAGCTCGATCTATGGCCGCAGCCTGATCAACCGCTCGGTGATTTCGATCCTCAAAGCGCACCGCTTTGCCCGTCATCGCCAGACCGACGAAACCGAACTCTCCGTCCACGAAACATTCCCGCTGCTCAAGGCGATGAGCGAGCTCAAGCTCGGCGCCGCTTCGGTAGACCTGGGCAAGCTGGCGGCCAAATACAAGGCCGAAGGCAATGGCCGTAGTGCCGAGCAGTTCGTCCGTGAAGAGATGGCCGACGTGGTTGGTCAGCAGAACGCTTCCGCCCGCAAAGGCACCGACGTTGTCCTTTACGGCTTCGGTCGTATCGGCCGTCTGCTGGCACGCATCCTGATCGAGAAAACCGGTGGTGGCGACGGCCTGCGACTGCGCGCCATCGTTGTCCGCAAGGGCGCCGAGAACGACCTGGTCAAGCGCGCCAGCCTGCTGCGTCGTGACTCGGTCCATGGTCCGTTCGATGGCACCATCACCATCGATGAAGCCAACAACACCATCACCGCCAACGGCAACCTGATCCAGGTTATCTACGCCAAGAGCCCGAGCGAAGTCGACTACACCCAGTACGGCATCGAAAACGCGCTGATCGTCGACAACACCGGTGTATGGCGTGACGCCGACGGCCTGGGCCAGCACCTGTCCTGCCCGGGCGCTGCTCGCGTGATCCTCACCGCACCTGGCAAGGGCGCGCTGAAGAACATCGTTCACGGCATCAACCATGGCGACATTACCCCTGACGACAAGATCATCTCGGCGGCTTCCTGCACCACCAACGCCATCGTGCCGGTGCTCAAGGCAGTCAACGACAAGTACGGCATCGTCAACGGCCACGTCGAAACCGTTCACTCGTTCACCAACGACCAGAACCTGATCGACAACTTCCACAAGGGCAGCCGTCGTGGCCGCGCCGCGCCGCTGAACATGGTAATCACCGAGACCGGTGCCGCCACCGCAGCCGCCAAGGCGCTGCCAGTGCTCAAGGGCAAGCTGACCGGCAACGCGATTCGCGTTCCTACGCCGAACGTGTCGATGGCTATCCTGAACCTGAACCTGGAAAAGGCCACCACTCGCGAAGAGATCAACGAGTACCTGCGCCAGATGGCCATGCACTCGGACCTGCACAAGCAGATCGACTACGTGAGCTCCCAGGAAGTGGTTTCCACCGACTTCGTTGGCTCGCGCCACGCAGGCGTAGTGGACGCTGAAGCGACCATCACCCAGGATAACCGCGTTGTTCTGTACGTTTGGTACGACAACGAGTTCGGTTACAGCTGCCAGGTGGTTCGCGTGATGGAAGACATGGCCGGTGTAAACCCGCCAGCATTCCCGCGCTAAGCCTTAGCTGCACATGAAAACGCCCCGACCTTGGTCGGGGCGTTTTTGTTTGTGCGCCCCGCATGGGCGCAACGTCCTGTGGGTATGCGTGGTTCGACAGGCCGTTTTTTCATGCCGATTGTTATCGACCCCTCTGACTTTTCTTTCCGAAGAAATCCGCTTTAGAAACACTCTTGTAGGAAATGGATTGTTTCTTTTGGCGAAATTTCCTGATCGTCCTGCAGGCCCTGCCGTTGGGGTCGCGACGCTGTTAGCGTCCACCGCATTATTGCGGACGGCCGAATGATAAGGAGAAGTAACAGTGAGCAAGGGTTATTACATTGGCCTGGACGACAAGACCACCTGTGGCGGCAAGGTCCTGGATGGTGACACCCGGATCATGATGTACGGCATTGCCCATGCCCGCGATGGTGATCGAGTCACCTGTGGCAAGGACGGCAAGACTTACAAAATTGTCGGCGGCATTTCGCACATGATCAGTCATGGCAAAGCCATGGCGGGCACGCTGGACAGCCATAGTGGTTGCCCCTGTAAAGCGCAACTGATTCCCTCGGTGTTCACCGCCAGCTATCGGAATAAGGCCAGTCCTGCACGGCAAGCCACCAGCGCCGCCGGGTCGCCAACGACTCAAGCGGATAGCGGGTTTACGACGAAATCCGGGGTGGCCGATCCAAAGCTTGCAGAAAAAGTCACTGCCCCACTCGGCAACCTTGATGGAGGCGGAGCCTGTAACCATCCTGATCAAATGGAAGAGCTTGCCGCCTACATTGCCGGCGAGATGAATCGAAACATCACCCATGCTTCGGTGCTGAAAATGAAGGAGTTGAATAGCTATAACCCTGAGGCTGAAACAAGTAAATACATGGAAATTCCATTTTATCTCCGACTCGGCCGTCAACCCAATTTCCACAGCATCGCCCTTGCCAAAAAAGCCGAGGCTTTTGCGCTGTGGGCAGAGCGGGTTGGGCAGAATCGGTCTTGGGATCACAAGCCGAAGATAAAGGCCAACTTTGGAGGTGATGTTCGCCACAAACAGGGAAGGTACGATTATTTTTATGACATTTGGTCGAATATTCATTATGGCTACGTAGGAATGGCTGCAGGTTTTTCCGAGCGGGTGTTGCTGGATGGCGCAGGTGCTGAGCAGATCATTTCCGACGCGGTCCGTAAGCTTCAGGATTGGGAAAATAGGCCCGGCCCTAATCGTTCAGAGGACATAAAGGGATTAAGGGCATGGGATGACATACCGGATAGGAAGTCTATAGCTATTGGTGTAAGCCTTTTCAGAATTTATTCAACCGAAGGGGTCAGTGCCAAGATAATTATGGATGAAGTGCTTGCCGGGGATCCTGCTGATTGGGGGAAAGGTATAAGTGTCCACAAATGCGAATAAAAGGTGCTGCATTTGTTTATGCGTAGACTGCTAGTAATATTGTTTCTGATGTATTTTATCTGGTATGTCTCCGTGCCGAGGGTAAAAATCTATTTCTCAAAGGAGGGAGGCGGGAAGTTGGAGTTTGTTCTAAATACCCAGCACGATATATTTCGAGGGGAAATTTTCCCCGGCCAATCTACAGGAGGCCCCGGCCATCTTGTTGCAAATGATGATTTTTTTATGCGGTTTGACTGGACTGCCTCAGGAAAAAGTCATTGTATAGCTATAAATCCTAAGTGGCCTACGACTAGTATATATATTGGGGCAGATGGATCTCTCGATAGCAGTCACGCTAGCGGAACCGATTCAGATCGATTAAAGGAATGCCCTCAGAAATGAGTGCGATATTAAAAAATATAACGCCCGACCCTCATTTTATGGTCGGTCCTTATGCTGAGTTGCGAGCGTGGGATGATATAGCTGATAGAGTGTCGATAAGCACCGGTATAAAACCCGCCAATCAGCACCCTGATGGCGGGATAATAGCGCAGATGATCATGAATAAAGTGTTAGCAGTTGCTCCAGAGAACTGGGGGGAGGGAATCCGTGTCCATGTCTGCAAGTAAACCGCGAAGATCGCACAAGTGGTGGCTATGGATCCCAGTTGTTTTTCTGGTCATTACCCAATGGGATATTGGGTTGCCTACTGTGACTATCCATTACCCCAAAGATGCTAAAGAGGAACTTAAATACATCTGGAACGTACAGCACCGGATATTCAAAGGGCGGATGCAGCCTGGGGGCGGTACACGTGATTATGGCTTCTTGTTTCCAGATGAGAAATTTTTCATGGAGATTTCCTGGTGGAACGATGGCGCTCTCCGACACTGCGTTAACGTAACCCCTAAGTGGCCCAATACGCACATTTACCTTGACGCCAATGGCGACATTGATCGCAGCGAAGGCAGTGGCACGGATTCGGGTCGCTTGAAACAATGCATCACGGATACCGCGACTCCATGAAGAGGCAAGGTGATAAAAGAAGACTGCACTTTTTGTAGCGCGATTCTGGGGAGATGGAGTCTGTGTCCACGTCTGCAAATAAACCCCGAATACGGCACAATCGATGGCTGTGGATTCTCGCTGTGCTTCTGGCTCTCGACCATTGGGATATCGCACTTCCGACCGTGACCATTCACTACTCCGAAAATGGAAGGGAGGAACTCAGGTACATCTGGAATGTCCAGCACCGGATATACAAGGGCGGGATGCAGCCCGGCGGAGGTACAGTCGATAACGGTTTTCTGTTTCCTGATGACGATTTTTTTATGGAAATATCCTGGTGGAGCAAAAACGTTCGTGCCCACTGCGTCAACATTACTCCGAGGTGGCCGAATACGAACATCTACCTTGATGCCAACGGCGATATTGATCTCAGCGAAGGCAGCGGCACGGATTCGGATCGACTAAAACAATGCACCACAGACACGGCTAGCCCATGAAAGAGGCAAAGGAATAAAAACGACTACACATTTTGTAGCGCGACTTTGGGGATATGAAGTCCGTGTCCACGCCTAAAAAACCTCGGTCGCGTTACATTCGGTGGCTATGGATTCCGTTGCTACCGCTATTACTGCCCCTGCTGGTGCTTTTGCTGATTGTCCTCTGGCGAATTATTGTGTTGCCTACCGCAACCGTCCATTACTCCAAGAACGGCGCTGACGAACTGCGGTTCATCTGGAATGTGCAACACCGGATTTACAAAGGAGGCCTCCCTCCAGGCAGCAGCACACGGGATCATGGGTCCTTGTTTCCAGATGAGAAGTTTTTCATGGAGATCTCTTGGTGGAACGATAAAGATCTCCGACACTGCGTAAATATCACCCCGACATGGTCCTATACGCACATATACCTCGACGCCAGCGGCGACATTGATCTCAGCGAAGGCAGTGGCACGGATTCGGGTCGCTTGAAACAATGCACCACGGATACCGCGACTCCATGAAAAGACCAACATTGGCAGCCAGTACTGTTCGGTTAAGAACTTTGTAGGAGCGAGCTTGCTCGCGATGGAGTCAAGAGCGCTGCGTTTAACCAGTCAGCACGCGTTATCGTTGACGACCATCGCGAGCAAGCTCGCTCCTACACATTGAACATTTGCAGTCGTCTTTGCCGGTAAGCCGGTTCAGGGGTGGTGCATAATGGTCGGCCTTGGGGCTATGTCGGGGCGGGCTGTAAAAGATGGATGTATTGAGCTGGCGCCTGGGCGGTCTGATCGTTTGGATTGGCCTGTTGTCTGGTTGCGGCCATGGCGATTCGATGGAGTCTTTCGGCGGCCCCACCATGGGCAGCACGTATTCGATCAAGTACGTCCGTCACGCCGGTGTTCCCGCGCCGGCAGTCGTCCAGATAGAAGTCGAAAAGATCCTGGCCGAAGTCGACCGGCAAATGTCGACTTACCGCAGCGATTCCGACATCGAACGCTTCAATGCACTGCCGGCCAACCGCTGTCAGGCGATGCCGGCGCCGATCCTCGAACTGGTCCGTGTGGGCGAGCAACTGTCGGTGCAAAGCGACGGTTCCTACGATTTGACGGTTGAGCCGTTGCTGAACCTCTGGGGATTTGGTCCGCAGGCCCGTGAGGAAAAGGTCCCGACCGCCGAAGCGCTCGCCGAAGTCCGCCAGCGCGTCGGCCACGAACATTTGCGCATCGATGGCGACCAGCTATGCAAGGACGCCGCCGTCGAGGTCGATTTCAACAGCATCGCCGCCGGTTATGCGGTGGACACGATTGCCGCAAGACTCGAGGCAATGGGCATTCACGATTATCTCGCGGAAGCGACGGGGGAGCTCAAGGCGTCCGGCAGGAAGGCCGACGGTTCGCCATGGCGGATCGCCCTGGAAGAGCCTCGGGATGACCGGCAAGTCGCCGAGCGCGTCATGTTTGTCGACGGTTATGGCCTATCTACCTCCGGCGACTACCGAAATTATTTCGAGCAGGGCGGTCGGCGTTTTTCCCACACTTTCGATGCGCGTACCGGTGCGCCGGTCTCACATGCCCTGGCATCTGTCACGGTGATTCATCCTTCGGCGTTGATGGCCGATGGCTTATCGACGCTGTTGCTGATTCTCGGCCCGGAGCGCGGTTGGGACTACGCAGAAAAGCACGATATCGGTGCATTTTTTGTGATTCGTGCCGATACAGGTTTCGTCACACGCAGCAGTCACGCTTTTGAACGCCTCAGTGGCGAAAAAACCGAGTGATTGTGGCGATTCGAGCATTGAAAACTGGCGTTGTAGTGCAGGCAAAAGTAGCCTACGACGCGACCAAGGGTTAATGTGCGCGGCGTTGACGCTTCTATAGACTGTGTCCGGGTTCTGCACAGGCCCCAAATTGTTCCTTCATGCCACAGGTTGGCGTGATTTAGCCGCAGGTGCCGAGGGTGCCGCGGCCTGTTCTGAGGAGTACGCATGGCTGTCTACAACTACGACGTGGTGGTGTTGGGTTCCGGCCCGGCGGGGGAAGGCGCGGCAATGAACGCCGCCAAGGCAGGGCGCAAGGTGGCGATGGTCGATAGTCGTCGCCAGGTCGGCGGCAACTGCACTCACTTGGGCACCATCCCGTCCAAGGCACTGCGTCACTCGGTGCGGCAGATCATGCAGTTCAACACCAACCCGATGTTCCGGGCCATTGGTGAGCCGCGCTGGTTCTCGTTCCCGGACGTGCTGAAAAGCGCCGAGAAAGTCATCTCCAAGCAAGTCGCTTCGCGCACCGGCTACTACGCCCGTAACCGCGTCGACGTGTTCTTCGGCACCGGCAGCTTCGCTGACGAGCAAACCATCGAAGTGGTCTGCGCCAACGGTGTGGTCGAAAAACTGGTGGCCAAGCACATCATCATCGCTACCGGTTCGCGCCCTTATCGCCCGGCGGACATCGATTTCCACCACCCGCGTATCTACGATAGCGACACCATCCTCAGCCTCGGCCACACCCCGCGCAAACTCATCGTTTACGGCGCTGGCGTGATCGGCTGCGAATACGCCTCGATCTTCAGCGGCCTGGGTGTGCTGGTCGAGCTGGTGGATAACCGTGGTCAGTTGCTGAGCTTCCTGGATTCGGAAATTTCCCAGGCCCTGAGTTATCACTTCAGCAACAACAACATCACGGTTCGCCATAACGAAGACTATGACCGCGTCGAAGGCGTGGACAATGGCGTGATCCTGCACCTCAAGTCCGGCAAGAAGATCAAGGCCGACGCCTTGCTCTGGTGCAACGGTCGTACCGGCAACACCGACCAGTTGGGTCTGGAAAACATCGGCGTGAAGGTCAACAGCCGTGGCCAGATCGAAGTCGACGAGGCGTACCGCACTTGTGTGCCGAACATCTACGGCGCCGGTGACGTGATCGGCTGGCCAAGCCTGGCCAGTGCCGCCCACGACCAGGGGCGTTCGGCTGCCGGCAGCATCGTGGACAACGGTAGCTGGCGCTTTGTGAACGACGTGCCGACCGGCATCTACACCATTCCGGAGATCAGCTCGATCGGCAAGAACGAGCAGGAGTTGACCCAGGCGAAGGTGCCTTACGAAGTCGGCAAGGCGTTCTTCAAGAGCATGGCGCGGGCGCAGATCGCCGGCGAGCCGCAAGGCATGCTGAAGATCCTGTTCCACCGTGAAACCCTGGAAGTGCTGGGCGTTCACTGCTTCGGTTATCAGGCGTCGGAGATCGTGCACATCGGTCAGGCGATCATGAACCAGCCGGGCGAGCTGAACACGCTCAAGTACTTCGTCAACACCACGTTCAACTACCCGACCATGGCTGAAGCCTATCGGGTAGCGGCCTACGACGGCCTCAACCGGCTTTTTTGAGCGGCTCCGGCCGGTGGCCTGAGCCGGCCGGGGAGACCGATTTCAGCAATTCTCGAGCGTGGCGGTGGCCAAACCGGGAAAGTCTGTAATCAGGCTGTCAACGCCGAAGTCGGCGAGTCTGCGCATCAGCGCAGGCTCGTTGACGGTCCACACCGACACATGCAGCCCCTGACGCTGCGCCCTTTGCAGGCGTTCCGGCGTGCACAGGGTCCAGTTCAACGCCAGAATTTCACAGCCATAACTGGCCGCGACCTTCAGCGGGTCGAGCCAGGCATATTCGGCCACCAGCCCCCGGGACACATCCGGCACCAACTCCAGCGCGGCCTTGAGCACTTCACGGGAGCTCGAGGTGATGGTCACCTTGTCCATCAGGCCATGACGCTGGACCATCTCGCGAATCGCCAGCACGGTGGTCGCGGCACGCATCCGTGATGCGCTTTTGACTTCCAGCTGCCAGTGATCGAAGTCGCATTTCTCGAACAGTTCTTCCAGGGTCGGAATCGGGCAGGGCTTGATCCAGCCCGGGCCACCCTTGCGTGCGTCATAGGTCACAAGCTCGGCCGCCGTGTGTTCGACGACCTTGCCGCGACGGTCAGTGGTGCGTTTGAGGGTCGGGTCGTGGATGACCATCAGCTCGCCGTCCATGGACAGGTGCAGGTCCAGTTCGCAGCGACGCACGCCGTGCTTGAGACATTCCTGAAAGCTGGTCAGGGTGTTTTCCGGTGCTTCGCCCTTGGCGCCGCGATGGCCGTAGATGAGAGTCACGGTTCTTCCTTAAATTAATTGCCTGATTCGAGTTGTTCGCGGGCCAGGCGTCGTTCCTGGGCCTGCTTTTGCAAGATGTGGCGGGCCAACAGTTGGCGCTGGGCGTCGGTCAGGTGCTCGAACTCGGTGCCGACGTCATAACCATCGCCCTTGCGGTCGCAATGGGTGACGCGAGCACGCAGCAGCAGACCCAGGGCTTGCGGCATCAACACCAGCTTGACCGACAGGCGTGCGCCGGTGGCAATGGGCGATGGATGCTGAAAGTCGACACCGCCTTCGGAGATGATCACCGGCTGCGGTTCGCCGATTTGCCCGAGCGCGGTGATGGCGATCACCTGGCTCAGCAAATCGATGCGTCTGTTCTGGGATTTGAGGAACGCCGCGATGGTCCGGTCGCGTTCGCTGATCTGGCGCAACAGGTGTTGCGACTCGAATTCGCTCAGGTGCAGTTCGCTGAGCAAGTTGAAGAGTGGGGAAGCATCCTGCAACACTTCCTGGCCTGCGGCTTCAGTAGCGGACAGGGGCCGAATTTCCAGTGCGATCGTATCCTCGATACGGTAGTATTCGCGGCGATCTTCTTCATCTAATGTCGACATGGCGAACCCATGGTAGCGGCGGTGGTCTGAGTGTAAAGCTGGTTATCGACCCCCGCCACAAGGACGTTCCTTTTCCCTCCGAACAAGCCCCGACATGTTCAGACCTCTCTTCGTATTTATCGGCACGCGTTACACCCGTGCAAAGCGTCGCAATCATTTTGTGTCATTCATTTCCCTGACTTCGATGATCGGGCTCGCCCTTGGCGTAGTCGTGATGATCGTGGTGCTGTCGGTGATGAACGGCTTCGATCATGAGATGCGCACCCGCGTGCTGGGCATGGTGCCCCACGCGACTATCGAGTCCGGCGAGCCGATCAGCGACTGGCAAAGCCTGGCGGCCAAGGTCAGGCAGAACCCGCAGGTGACGGCCGTGGCGCCGTTTACGCAAATGCAGGGTTTGCTGACCAATAACGGCAAGGTCTCGAAAGTCCTGCTCAATGCCATCGACCCGGTGCAAGAGCGCCAGGTGTCGATCATTGATCACTTCATGACGCAGGGAAAACTCGACGATCTGGTGCCGGGCGAGTTCGGCATCGTCATCGGCGACAAGGCCGCGGCCAAGCTCGGTGCCGCCGTCGGCGACAAGCTGACCTTCGTCGCCCCGGAGGTCACCGTGACCCCGGCCGGGATGTTCCCGCGCATGAAGCGCTTTACCGTGGTCGGCATTTTCCATGTCGGCGCCGGTGAGCTCGATGGCTATCTCGGCGTCACCAACCTGCAGGATCTGGCCCGGCTGCATCGTTGGAAACCGGATCAGGTCCAGGGCCTGCGCCTGAAGTTCGACGACCTGTTCCAGGCACCGCGCACCGCGTGGAGCATCGCCCGCGATCTTGGCGAAGACCGTTTCTATGCCCGCGACTGGACCCGTACCCACGGCAACCTGTACCAGGCGATCCGCATGGAAAAAGCCATGATCGGCCTGTTGCTGCTGCTGATCGTTGCCGTCGCGGCGTTCAACATCATTTCCACTCTGGTGATGGTGGTGAACGACAAGAAGGGCGACATCGCGATCCTGCGCACGCTGGGCGCCACGCCGGGCACGATCATGCGCACGTTCATGGTGCAGGGCACCGTGATTGGCGTGGTCGGCACGGCCATTGGCGCCGTGGTCGGCATCTTCGCCGCGCTGAATGTCAGTGCCGCGATCTCGGCCCTCGAAGGCCTGATCGGCCACAAATTCCTCAACGCCGACGTGTACTTCATCGATTACCTGCCGTCGCAGGTGCAGAGCCAGGACGTCGTGATGGTCTGCTCCGCGGCGTTGGTCCTGAGTTTCCTCGCCACCCTGTATCCAGCCTGGCGTGCCGCGCGCACCCAGCCGGCGGAGGCGCTACGTTATGAGTGAGTCGGGCATGAGTGATAAAGCAATCTTGAGCTGCCGCAACCTGGGCAAATCCTACGAGGAAGGTCCGGAGTCGGTAGAGGTTCTGGCCGGGCTGCAACTGGAAATGCATCCGGGCGAACGTGTGGCGATTGTCGGCAAGTCGGGCTCGGGCAAAAGTACCTTGCTCAATCTGCTGGGCGGCCTCGATACACCGACCAAGGGCAGCGTCTGGCTCGACGGTGAAGAACTGTCGGCGCTGAGCGAGAAGAAACGCGGCCTGTTGCGCAATCGCGCCCTCGGTTTCGTGTACCAGTTCCACCACTTGCTGCCGGAATTCACCGCCCTGGAAAACGTCTGCATGCCGCTGCTGATCGGCAAGACGGCGATCCCTGAAGCGCGTCAACGGGCCACGGCGTTGCTGGAGCGGGTAGGGCTGGGCCATCGCCTGGAGCACAAGCCGGCCGAACTGTCCGGTGGTGAGCGTCAGCGTGTGGCCATCGCCCGCGCCCTGGTGAACAAACCGGGCCTGGTTATGCTCGACGAGCCGACCGGCAACCTCGACGCCCACACCGCCCAGGGCATCCAGGACTTGATGCTGGAGCTCAGCACCTCGATGCGCACGGCGTTCCTGGTGGTGACCCACGACATGAACCTGGCCCGCCAGATGGATCGCGTCCTGCACCTGCAGGAAGGTTGCCTCACGCCCATCTGATTGGCTGAAACCCGGTGCCCGAAAAGGCGTCGGGTCTTTTATTCTTATACGGTGCCCCAGCGAATGTTCAGACCGTTATCGATCTTTATCGGCGCGCGGTATACCCGCGCCAAGCGCCGCAATCGCTTTGTTTCCTTCATCTCGATGACGTCGATGATCGGCCTCGCCCTCGGCGTACTGGCGATGATCGTGGTGTTGTCGGTGATGAACGGCTTTCAGCGCGAAATGAGCTCGCGCATCCTCGGCATGGTGCCTCACGCGACCATCGTCGGCGTCAACCCGATTGATGACTGGAAGCCGGTGGCAGCGGCGGCGATGAAAAACCCGGAGGTGACGGCGGCGGTGCCGTTCACCGAGATGGAAGGCATGCTCTCTTACAAGGGCACGATGCAGCCAATCCAGGTCAGCGGTGTCGACCCGGCGCTGGAAGGCCAGGTGTCGATTGTTGCCAAGCATATCGTCCAGGGCAGTCTCGAAGCCCTGAAGCCGGGTGAGTTCGGCGTGGTGATCGGCGAGATCACGGCGCGCCGCTTCCGCTTGAACGTTGGCGACAAGATCACCCTGATCGTGCCGGAAGTCAGCAATGCGCCGGGCGGCATTACCCCACGCATGCAACGCCTGAATGTGGTCGGCGTGTTCAAGGTCGGCGCCGAACTGGATGGCACGATGGCGCTGATCCACATGGCCGATGCCGCGCAGATGCAGCACTGGGAGCCGAATCAGGTGCAGAGCGTGCGCCTGGCGGTGAAGGACCTGTATGCCGCGCCACAAGTGTCGAGCGACATCGCCACGGGGTTGGGCGCCGCCTACAAGGCTGACGACTGGACCCACACCCAGGGCAGCCTGTTCAGTGCAATGAAAATGGAAAAAACCATGATCGGCCTGCTGTTGCTGATGATCGTCGCGGTGGCGGCGTTCAACATCATCGCGACCCTGATCATGGTGGTGAACGATAAGGGCGCGGACATCGCGATCCTGCGTACCATCGGTGCCACGCCGCGGGAGATCATGGCGATCTTCATGGTGCAGGGCACCGTGATCGGCATCGTCGGCACCTTGATTGGCGGTGTGCTGGGCGTGATTGCCGCGTTGAATGTCAGCGAGATGGTCGGCTGGGTCGAACGGGTCAGCGGGCAGCACATCTTCAGTTCCGATGTGTATTTCGTCAGCAACCTGCCGTCCGAGCTGCAAGGCGCCGACGTGGCGCTGATCTGCACGGCGGGCTTCGTCATGAGCTTCCTGGCCACGGTTTACCCGGCATGGCGGGCGGCGAAGATCGAGCCGGCTACCGCTCTGCGGTATTCGTAAGCCGTTACACCGCCAGCTCTTCGTAGGAGCTGGCTTGCCAGCGAAGAGGCCGGGCCTGCTAGCCTCTATGACACTTGCGGAAACCGCTTTCGCTGGCAAGCCAGCTCCTACAGGTGACGCAAGCCGGCCCTGCCGGCCTCAATTCCCCCTTGGCAACTCGATCACAAACCGCGTCCATCCACGCTCCGATTCACAACGAATCTGCCCACCATGGGCGCGGATGATCGACCGGGTGATCGCCAACCCCAATCCCGCATGTTCACTGCTGCCTTCGCGGCGTGCCGGGTCAGCCCGGTAAAAGCGGTCGAACAAGCGCGGCAATAACTGCGGATCAATGCCGTCTCCCGAGTTCTCCACCCGCAGGCTCAGGCAATCGGCTTGCTCGTCAATCGTGACCTGTACCGTGCCCTGGGCCGGGGTGAAGCGCAGCGCGTTGTCCAGCAGGTTGGACAGTGCCCGTCGTAACATGCTGCGGTCACCTTCCATGCGTCCGAGGCCTTCGCGGCTAAGCCTGACCTGGGCGTCTTCCGCCAGCGGCGCAAAAAACTCCAGCAGCAGGTCTGCCTCTTCTGCCAGTTCCAGCGATTCGCGTTTGGGGATCAACAGTCCATGGTCAGCCTTGGCCAGATAGAGCATGTCGTTGACCAGTTGCGCCATCCACTGCAGTTCCTCGAGGTTGCTGTGCAGGGCTTCGCGGTAGTCCTCGATGGGGCGAGGGCGGGTGAGGGTGACCTGGGTGTGGGTCAGCAGGTTCGACAGTGGCGTGCGCAGTTCATGGGCAATGTCGGCGGAGAACGCCGACAGGCGCTGAAACGAGTCGTCGAGGCGTCCGAGCATGGCGTTGAAGTTGTGGGCCATTTCCGCCAGTTCCGGCGGCATGTTGTCTTCCGGCAACCGCGAGTTCAGCGATTGCGCGCAAACACCGCTGGCGACCGCACTGATCCGCCGCAACGGGCGCAGGCCACTGCGTGCCGCCCAGGCGCCCAGCAGCGCAGTGGCGAGGGCTGACAGGCCGACGGTCAGCCAGATCAAATGTTGCATGCGTTGCAGGAAGTGCTGGTGGTGGGTGATGTCCAGCAGCAGGGTCAGTTGCGGTGATTCGGGTTTGTCCGGGAAAAGCGGCGCATTCAGGACGCGATAATCCGTGCCTTCGTGGCTCACCGTCGACAATCCGGACTGGCTCGGCAATGCCTGCGGAAGGTTTGTCGAGCTGTCATACCAGCGTCGGCCGTCGCTGCCAGTGATTCGCAGGGACAGATCAGCCTGGCGGCTCAGTTGCTCCACCAGCTTCACTTCGCCGTCACTCGACTGAAAGTCGTGCAGGGCCCGACGCAAGCCAATCAACTTGCCGTCCAGCAACTGCTGGTCGAGTTCAATGAAATGCCCCTCACTGGCGCGGCTGAACAGCACCCCGGCGAACAACGACACCACGGCGGTGCATGCGGCAAACAGCAACGCCAACCGGCTGCTCAACGACAGACGGCGCATCAGGCGGGGCGCTCTTCAAGGACATAACCCATGCCGCGCACGGTGTGGATCAGCTTGTTGGGGAATTCATCGTCGATCTTCAGGCGCAGACGACGGATCGCCACCTCGATGACATTGGTGTCGCTATCGAAATTCATGTCCCAGACCTGGGACGCAATCAGCGACTTGGGCAGGACTTCGCCCTGGCGGCGCAGGAGCATTTCCAGCAGGGCGAATTCCTTGGCGGTCAGGTCGATACGCTGGCCGTTGCGTTCGACCCGGCGACGGATCAGGTCCAGGCGCAAATCGGCCAGTTGCAGGCTGGTTTCCTGCGGCGTGGCGCTACCGCGGCGCAACAGGCTGCGCACTCGCGCCAGCAACTCGGAGAAGGCAAACGGCTTGACCAGATAATCGTCGGCGCCCAGTTCAAGGCCGTGAACCCTGTCTTCCACGGCGTCACGCGCAGTCAGAAAAAGTACCGGCGTGTCCAGGCCAGCGCTGCGCACCGCTTGAAGAATCTGCCAGCCATCACGACCGGGCAGCATCACATCGAGAATCAGCAGGGCATATTCGCCGCTGAGGGCCAATTGCTGACCGGTGCTGCCGTCGGCCACCAGTTCAGTGTTGAACCCGGCCTCGGCCAGGCCTTGGCGCAGGTAATGGCCGGTTTTCGGTTGGTCTTCGACGATCAGCAGTTTCATGGGCGACTCGTGGCAAATGGTACGAACGCTTTATACCGTGGGCAGCGTTCACACAGGTCAACCTGACAAAGTTGTAATCTGGCTGTCAGGTTGCGGGCAGTGGCAGCAGTTTAGAGTTTTCTGCATGCTGAGCCTTATCTTGTTGGAGTACGACGATGTTTTTACGCAAATCCGTGGCGCAAATCGTGTGTTTGCTGGCGCTGAGTTCACCGGTGTGGGCGGACGCCGGGCATACCTACGACTTCGGCCAACCGGCCCCGGCGGCCAAGGCGACCCGCAGTGTCGAGGTGGTCATGGGTGACATGTCCTTCACGCCGCAGGCCATCGACATCAAGGCCGGGGAAACCGTGCGCTTCGTACTGGTCAATAAAGGCCAGTTGTTGCATGAGTTCAATCTCGGGGATGCGGCGATGCATGCCAGGCACCAGCAGGAAATGTTGCAGATGCAACAGAGCGGCATGCTGACGCCGACCGCCATGAAGGCAATGGGCCATGGCGACATGGCCGGCATGGATCACGGCAAAATGGATCACGGCATGAAGCATGACGATCCGAACAGCGTGCTGGTGGAGCCGGGCCAGACCGCCGAGCTGACCTGGACTTTCAGCAAGGCCACCAACCTCGAGTTTGCCTGCAACATCCCCGGCCATTATCAGGCCGGCATGGTCGGTAAACTGACTGTCAGTCAGTAAGCACTCAAAGGCGGGAGCAAAGGCTGATAGAATCCGCTGATTCTTCAGTCAGGTTTCCGCCATGCATCCCGCAGCCGAACACTCGCCGCTGGGCAAGTCCAGCGAATACATCGCCACTTACACGCCGTCCTTGCTGTTCCCGATCCCGCGCACCGCGAAGTGGGCCGAACTGGGCCTGACGGCGCAAACCCTGCCGTATAAAGGCGTGGACTTCTGGAACTGCTTCGAGCTGTCCTGGCTGCTGCCGTCGGGTAAGCCCGTGGTGGCGATCGGCGAATTCAGCATTCCGGCGGATTCGCCGAACATCATCGAATCGAAGTCGTTCAAGCTGTACCTCAACTCCCTGAACCAGACGCCGTTTGCCGATACCGCGAGCCTTGAGGCGACGCTGGCCAGGGATTTGTCGGTGGCTGCCGGCAAGCCGGTGGGTGTGCGCATCCGCAGTCTCAAGGATGTCGAGAGCGAAGGCGTCGTGGCGTTGCCGGGCGTGTGCATCGATGAGCTGGATATCAGCGTCAGCAACTACGAGCATCCACGCCCGGAACTGCTGCGTTGCGATGATTCGCGCATTGTCGAGGAGTGCGTGCACAGCCATCTGCTCAAGTCCAACTGCCCGGTCACCAGCCAGCCGGACTGGGGCAGCGTGGCGGTGGAGTACCGTGGTGCGGCGCTGGATCACGCGAGCCTGCTCGAGTACATCGTCAGCTTCCGTCAGCATTCGGATTTCCATGAGCAATGTGTGGAGCGGATCTTCCTTGACCTGCAACGGTTGCTCAAACCCGAGAAACTGACGGTGTATGCGCGTTATGTGCGTCGTGGCGGGCTGGATATCAACCCGTACCGCAGCACTGAAGAAGTGCAGCTGCCGAACCATCGCCTGGTCCGCCAGTAAATTGCCAATGTGGGAGTGGGCTTGCTCGCGAAGGCGGTGTGTCAGTCGAGACTTCATTGGCTGACACTACGCCTTCGCGAGCAAGCCCGCTCCCACAGGGGATTTGTGGGTTGCCAATCGTGGAAATGAAAAAGCCCTGCTATCGCCAGCAGGGCTTTTTTCATTCAGGGAAGGGGTGTCAGACACCCATGCTGACCAAGGCGTTCACGATGTTGCGCAAGGTGCCAGCGATGGCGGGGTGATCGACTTCAAAGCGCTCAACGGCCAGGTTGACGCCGTCGGCGAGGCTGGAGTCCTGGGTTTTGGTTTCAAGCTCAAGCTTCAGTTCAATCTGCTGCATGAGCTCGTACAGTTCGGCGCGTTCTTCTTCAGACAACGGAGGATTCTGTTCCAATTGCTCGCGCAGGGCATTGAGCTGTTCTTGCAGTTCGCGGGCAGGCATGGCGTTCTTCCTTTTCTCGATAGGCACTGGCATAGACCGCAGCGGCACGCCAAAGATCTATGGCTTCCCTTTAGATTAATCCACTCGCGCGCAACCTGCATGATCTCGGTCAGGGCTTTTCGCCCTTGAGCCGACGCAAGCTGATATCGGCCAGGCAGGTGTCGAGTTCACCGAGGTGATCGATTACCGAATGCACGCCCAGGCCGAACAGCTGCATCGTCGCCTTGGCGCGTTTGATGTCGCGGTCCTGCTGGGTCAACGCGTGCCATTCCTGAGGCGTCAACCCGCACAGCGAGCCGCAGGACGCCAGGCCGATGGTCCACAACCCGGCATTGAGCCCCGCTTGCAGCAAGCGGGGCTCACCGCTCACCAGTACACAGCCGTCGAGTCGGTCGACGTTCAGGGCCATCAAGGCCTGCCAGCAGGCATTCGGGGCGGGCCAAGGAATGTATGTTTCTGGATGTTGCGATGGTTTGATCCACTCCGGCAGCGCAGCGGCCAGGGATTGGCTGAGGGCAGGGGGCAGTTCATCGAGCCAGGCGCAGGGGATTTTCTGGCGCTGCAAGCTGCGCAGGCTATCCAGTGCACCGGGCGTGGCCTCGGCGTGTTCGGCCGAATGGCTGCCGTGCCGGCGCGTGTGTGCGCCGAAATCCACCAGGCAGCCACTGAGGCCGAACAGTACGGCGGTAAGGCTGGGGGCAGTTTGGAGCAAGGCTTCGGCGAGTGGCATGAGGACGTCCCTGAAATAGCCTGAAGGCTAGTGGGCGACGGTGACAGTTGAGTGACATGGGTGTGAATCGCTCACATTTGGCACGATTCCGTCGGTGTGGCTTTTGTGCAAAGTGCCTTAAACGGCGTTTACGTCATATACTTACCAACTTATTGCCTGGGCCAAGCGCCCGAGCCGGTACAGACCAAGGAGTTTTTTTCTATGCGCTGGAGCAATCATCTAGCCAGGATTTGTGTATGCGCCAGTGCGATGCTGGTTCCGTTCGTTGCCCAGGCAGCCACGGAAGAGGATCCTTGGGAAAGCGTCAACCGCCCGATCTACAAGTTCAACGATGTGATCGACACCTACGCGCTGAAACCCCTGGCCCAGGGCTACCAGTACGTGACGCCGCAGTTTGTCGAAGACGGCGTTCACAACTTCTTCCGCAACATCGGCGATGTGCGCAACCTGGCCAACGATATCCTGCAGGCCAAACCTCGCGCCGCAGGCGTTGATACCGCACGAATCATCTTCAACACCACCTTCGGCTTGCTGGGCGTCATTGATGTCGGCACCAAGATGGGCCTGCAGCGCAATGATGAAGACTTCGGTCAGACGCTGGGTTACTGGGGTGTCGGCAGCGGCCCTTACGTGATGCTGCCACTGCTGGGGCCAAGCACCTTGCGTGATGCGCCGTCCAAGTACGTCGACAGCTATACCGGTGCTTATCGTTACGTCAACGACGTGCCTGTGCGTAACTCGTTCTTCGCCCTGGACATCATCGATACCCGTGCCAACCTGCTGTCGAGCGAGAAGCTGATCACCGGCGACAAGTACACCTTCATTCGTAACGCGTACTTGCAGAACCGTGAATTCAAGGTGAAAGACGGTCAGGTCGAAGACGATTTTTAACGTCGACCGGTAAATTGAAAAGGCGACCCTCAAGGTCGCCTTTTTTTATTCGCGAAGCGCGGCTTGACCGGAATCGGTCCCCATGCGGATGAAATCGGGCTTTTCGCTGTGGTCCCGAGCGGTTTGACTCATGGGTTCGATCCTTCCATTGGGTTACGGATTTGTCTGTTCTTATAACTCTCGGTGATTTGACAAATAAAGACGTCAAGCGACCATCGGCGTGAGCTTGAAACGCCCCGCGGATGGGAGTACCGTCTGCGCCTTAGAAGGGCACCTCTGGTGAACATGTGTGTAGGGCAAATGCCCGAAAGCGGTGCGACAGAGAGGCTAGAAAGCGAATCCAGTAGTCAGTGCCGGGCTGTAGTCCCCGCCTGCTACGCCAACCTAATTCTGGCGCCGTTTGCCCACATGCCAAAAACCAGTGCCACGCTGCTGATAATCGATGATGACGAAGTAGTGCGCGCGAGCCTCGCCGCCTATTTGGAAGACAGTGGATTCAGCGTCTTGCAGGCCAGCAATGGTCAGCAGGGTCTTCAGGTATTCGAGCAAGACAAGCCCGATTTGGTCATCTGCGATCTGCGCATGCCGCAGATGGGCGGACTCGAACTCATCCGCCAGGTCACCGAGCTGTCGCCGCAAACGCCGGTGATTGTGGTTTCGGGTGCGGGCGTGATGAACGACGCGGTCGAAGCCCTGCGCCTGGGCGCAGCGGACTACCTGATCAAGCCTCTCGAAGACCTGGCCGTGCTCGAGCACTCTGTGCGCCGGGCCCTGGATCGTGCGCGCCTGTTGCTGGAGAACCAGCGCTACCGCGAGAAGCTGGAGAAGGCCAACCGCGAGCTCGCCGCCAGCCTGAACCTGCTCCAGGAGGACCAGAACGCCGGTCGCCAGGTGCAGATGAACATGCTGCCGGTCAGCCCATGGGCCATCGACGAGTTCAAGTTCGCTCACCAGATCATCCCGTCGCTGTACCTGTCGGGTGATTTCGTCGACTACTTTCGGGTCGACGAGCGCCGGGTAGCCTTTTACCTGGCGGACGTTTCCGGTCATGGCGCCTCTTCAGCCTTCGTCACGGTGCTGTTGAAGTTCATGACCACACGCCTGCTGTTCGAATCCAAGCGCAGCGGCACCTTGCCGGAATTCAAGCCTTCAGAGGTTCTTGGTCATATCAACCGGGGCCTGATCAGTTGTAAGCTGGGTAAACACGTCACAATGGTCGGTGGAGTCATCGACGAGGAGACAGGTTTGTTGACCTATAGCATCGGCGGTCATCTGCCGTTGCCAGTGTTGTACACGCCAGACAGTGTTCGTTATCTGGATGGGCGTGGTCTGCCGGTGGGCCTTTTCAACGAGGCCACCTACGAAGACCACGTGCTGGAACTGCCACCGACGTTCAGCCTGACGCTAATGTCCGATGGCATTCTGGATCTTTTGCCAGAACCCACACTCAAAGAAAAAGAAGCGGCGTTGCCCCAACGGGTCAAGGCTGCGGGCGGCACCCTGGATGGGTTGCGGCAGGTTTTTGGATTGGCCACGCTAGGGGAGATGCCGGATGATATCGCCCTGTTGGTGTTGAGCAGGAATCTTTGATGAGTACTGGTAGAATCCAGTTCGCCGAGCAGGATGGCACCTTCGTCCTGAAGTTCGTCGGTGAAGTTCGCCTGACCCTGTGTTCGGCGTTGGATGCGACTATCGAGCGGATCTTCAACGCGTTGAATTTCAACGCGATCGTGATCGATCTGACCGAAACCCGCAGCATCGACAGCACCACGCTTGGCCTGCTGGCCAAGCTGTCGATCCTGTCGCGGCAGAAAGTCGGCCTGCTGCCGACCGTCGTCACCACCCACGAAGACATCACGCGTCTACTGCAGTCCATGGGCTTCGAGCAGGTGTTCAACATCGTTGACAAGCCTGTACCGTGCCCGGAATGCCTGGACGACCTGCCAGACCAGGATCAGTCCGAAGAAGTGGTGCGGATCAAAGTGCTCGAAGCGCACAAAATCCTCATGGGCCTGAACGACACCAATCGCGAAGCCTTCCATGACCTGGTGAATGCCCTCGAGCGGCACTGATCCCCTGTAGGAGCGAGCTTGCTCGCGATGGCGTCCTGACAGTCACCAGGCACATACAAAAAAAGGGCGAACCTGTGAGGGTTCGCCCTTTTTGCGTTGGCCTGTCAGCTGTTACAGCTTGGCCTGCAACAACGCCTCGAGCTTCTCCTGATCCCGCGCGAACTGACGAATGCCTTCAGCCAGTTTTTCGGTCGCCATCGCATCTTCGTTGGACAGCCAGCGGAACTGCGATTCGTTGAGGCTCAGGCGCGCTTCACCGGCATTGCCCGGCACCAGCTTGCGCTCCAGCTTGCCGGTATCCGCCGCCAGCTTGTCGATCAGGTCCGGGCTGATGGTCAGGCGGTCGCAGCCGGCCAGTTGTTCGATCTGGCCCAGATTGCGGAAGCTCGCCCCCATGACCACGGTCTTGTAGTCATTGGCCTTGTAGTAGTTGTAGATGCGCGTCACCGACTGCACGCCCGGATCATCCGCGCCGGTGTAGTCGTTGCCGTTGGCTTTCTTGTACCAGTCATAGATACGGCCCACGAACGGCGAAATCAGGAACACTCCGGCGTCGGCACAAGCGGCGGCCTGAGCGAAGGAGAACAGCAGGGTCAGGTTGGTCTGGATGCCTTCCTTTTCCAGGATTTCGGCAGCGCGGATGCCTTCCCAGGTGGATGCGATCTTGATCAGTACGCGGCCACGGCCAATGCCAGCCTTGTCGTACAGCTCGATCAGGCGATGCGCGCGCTTCAACATGGCGTCAGAGTCGAACGACAGACGCGCATCCACTTCGGTGGAAATACGGCCCGGGATCACTTTCAGGATTTCTTGCCCCACGGCCACGCCAAAGCGGTCGCTGGCCAGGCCGACATCGCCCTTGCAGTCATTGACGCTGGCGTTCAGCAACTCGGCATACGCGGGAATGGCCGCGGCCTTGAGCAGCAGTGAAGGGTTGGTGGTGGCGTCCACGGGTTTAACGCGAGCGATAGCTTCGAAGTCGCCGGTGTCGGCAACCACGGTTGTCATTTGTTTGAGTTGTTCCAGCTTGGAAGTCATGGGCGTGCTCTGTCCTATGGGTCTGATGACATTACCCGAGCGCTGACAGCCACTCAAGGGCGTGTACGTGTATCGGCGGCCCCTGCGGCAACAACCTGAAAACGGCTGTTTGAAAGGCGGGGCATGGTATCGATGAATAAGATGCCAAGCGGGCTCACAGGTTCAACTGACCGGACGGTTAACGCCTTGCAACCGGATCACCTGGCCCCTGAATCCTCTGATAACTCACGCATCACCTTGCGCGTAATTATCGATATCGTTGAAGTCTATATAGTTCGAATGCGGGCTCAATAATTGTTATAAAAAGTCAATTAATACCTTGGTCAAGTTAGTCTTCGCGCTAACAAGTGTAATGTTATCTGACAGAGGTCTTGATCGTTAGAATACGTCCAGTACATATATAAAATAAAGTGTAATGTAATAATCGCGAATATGTGTTTGTAGAAATAACTTCACAACGTGAAGAGGAATATGTTTTTGGATGCATTTGATGATTTGATGCTTGGCTACGCACTAAAAAAACTGACCGGCGTGTTTGAAGAAATCATGGAGGTTTCGAAAGGCACCGCTTCGGACAAGGCGACCTGCGTGCTGAGTATCGGACAATCCAAAAGCGCAAAAAAAATCCCCGTCTGGTTGGGGCGTCTGAGAGTCAACACCCCTTATCAAGTCACGCATGTCCTGATCGATCAGATGCACGCGTCTCGAAAACTCAATCGCGACCTGCGCTTCGCGGCACAGGCTGCCTTGCTGGAAGCCCTGATAGAGGACGGGCTGGCAATGCACATCGCGAGTTATTCGGTGGTTGTCGTAGAGAATCGTCTGAAGTGCTTTTCGGATCGATGAGCGTTGTGTCTTCTGAACACGCGCCCAGTGTCCATTGCACTGGAAAATTGCATGAGGCGTGAGGAAGTAGATTGGACTTAAAACTGTACATCACTCAATACGCCGGAATCACCGTCATGCTTCCAGCGGCCATGGTCGTCGCTGGTTGGTTATGGTGCACCGCATCGAGAAAACTCGCCCTCTTATGGCTAGGCGTACTGTTCATAGCCTATTTCGTCGTAGGTCTCAGTAAAGTACTGTTCAAGGGCTGGGGAATCGGCCTGGAAAGCCTGGATATCGCAGTCATCAGCGGCCACGCAATGAACGCCTGCCTGGTGTCGACCGTTGTGTTGAGTTTGCTGTTGCGCCAACTGGATCATCGTCTTCGCTGGCTGGCACTGGGGGCGGGGCTGCTGTCGACCTGGTGGTTCAGCGTCCAGTATGTCGGGCAGACGATTCATCCCCTGCCGGAAGCCATTGCCGGGGCGGTGGTGGGGTCAGCCGCGGCGTGCGTTTTTCTTTTCAGGCTGGAGAGAAAGGAGGTCCGCAATATTCCCCGGACGGCCCTCATGCTGGGGCTCGCGATTATCATGCTGAGTACGAGCATTCCAAAATATACAGCTGAGAAGCTCTTGAACTCTTTCGCAGTAACTCTTTCGGGGGCAGAAAAGGCATTCATGCAGCCTCACTGGCGCACTCCCGGCGAATTATCAAGGTTGTAGATTTTGCTTCGATTGTGAGTTCTGGCGAAGTGGCGTTACCAGCACTCACTACTATTTTTGTCTTCGATCCGATCCAGCAGCTCTGCAGTCTTTTTCTGCATCAGTGCAACATCGCCTCGACTCTCAACCTTCAACAGAATCTCGCTCTCCGATGGGCAGATCTTGAAGCGCCATTGAGCGAACGTCAGGCTTAGGCCGTCACTGTCATCGACATCCAGTGCTTCACCGGCATACAGGGTTCGCAAGTGTTCGAGTACCGCAACGGGATTGCCGACCATGCGCCGAATATCACCCGAGGAAGGAAAGAGCCCGATGCGCTCCACCAACAACTTTGGCTCCGGGGTGATAGTGGAGGGAGCATTTTCGTAGGTCCGCAACCAGGCCATCAATCCACTGTTGCCCTCGGTGGACTTCTGCCCCAAAACCATATTGCCGGGTGCAAAAGGGTCCAGCGATTTATAGACAGAGTCGATCGGTGATCTGGAAGCGTTCATAGTGGTCTGCCTTGCAAAAGATTGATGGCCGCTCAGAAGCGCGGCACCCAAGAGCTGAAAAAATTCCGTTTACAGGCCTTTCTTGTACAAATTCTCACCAACAGAAATTGGTCGCGTCGATTCAGTGCTTTGATGTTTGCAGGCGTGTTCTCGCTATGCTCACGGACGAAGCCATAGTCTTGAGTGTCCGGGAACTGAGTGGACTGTTTGACTGGCCGCCTAACGGTTTCGCTCTGTAATGCGATGCATTACATCGAGAACTTCTGACTGCTTGCACGACCAATGGCGCATCCAGCGCCACGCCATCAAGCCGATCAGCACACCGACAGTATTCGCCAAGGCGTCGTAAGGTGATGCCGTGCGCAGCGGCATCAGTCCTTGTGCATATTCGATCAGGATCCCCGTCAGCAGACAGCCCAAGGCAATCCAGCGCGCCTTGACCCGAGGGAAGGCCAGCCGGCAACTAAACGACAACGCGAAAAAACCAACCAAGTGATGCAGTTTGTCTTCCTGGGCAAAGGCTTCGGGAATCGGTTGCGCTCGCAATCCGGCTGTCAGCAAGACCACGCCAACACCGATGAAAAACAGCGTTCGTATCCATTGGGGAAGTTGTGTGACACCCAGGAACAACGAACTCATTCGGTAATTTTCTCAAAGTTTTTATAGAACGCGTCTTTGTCGCGGCCATCGGTCATGGTGTGCAGCGAATACTGGCGGTTAAGACGCGCGCCACCATCGCGAGTCAGCGGAGCCCAGACCAAATTGGCGCGACGCATCGTGGACACGCTCATCAGCTCGTCGAAGGGGACCGAGATATAGATACCTTTGTCGAAGCTGCCCTCGCCGAACTCTTCAGACGAGGCCGTGGTGCGGGTGACCCAGCCACCGAACTTCACGCCGTTACTGAATTCATGTGACACATCAAACGTGGCACCCCAATCGCGCGCCAGGTAACGTCCGACACTGACCGCCGCCTGCAAATCGAACGGCAATTCCGTATAGGTAGTGATGTGACCGGTCACGGTCTTGTACCCGCGCAGGCCAAACCCCTGGTCAAACTCACGCTGGCGTACATAGTTCAAGTCAGCACCCAAGGCCCAGCGCTCGCCCATGGGGCGGTACAGCAATTCACCACCGACCCCGGCGAACATTGACTCCAGATAGCCGCCATACACCATGCCATACAAGTCCTGATCCAGTTGCTTGGCATGGTTGAGCTGAAATGTCGGCATCGTTACATCAGAGGTGATGACGTACTTGCGCAAATCGGTCCGTACTCGGGGCAGTTTGCTCGGCGCGTCGTACTTGAACTTGTCGAAGTTGTTCAGGAGATTGGTGCTTATGACCGCGCTTGTCCACGTGCTGCGGGTAAAGCGGTATTCTGCGTCCACATCAGCGGTCAACTGGTACAGCAAGCCGTCAGGGCCGCCAATGTTTTGCTTGTAACCCAAGCCGATACCATAGGTAAAACGCTCAAGGCCCTGGGTGTACAGCGTGTTTTCAATGTGCGGCGTGGCCCGGTTCACTTCGGTGGTGCGGTGCAGGTCCGCAAGGTCTTGCCGGTTGTTCACCACTTCCCGGAAGGTTTCGCGCGGCACACTGGTTTCTTCCACGGGCATGTCGTAACGCTTGTTCACCAGCGTGAACCAGTCGATTTCGTCATTCGCGCTGTTGTCCAGAATCCGGCTGGCCCGGCCAACGCCTTTGGCTGAGTAGAAGTAGCGCGACTGCTCGCCATACACAATCAGCTCGGAATCGCGCTGAGCAATGCGTTCTACCTTGTAACCTGCGTTGTCTTCCAGTCGTTTGGAAACCCCGGCCCAGTCGACCTGATCGAGCGGCATAGTCGGCGCGT
This sequence comes from Pseudomonas sp. Pseusp3, assembly GCF_047304225.1. Taxonomy (NCBI): domain Bacteria; kingdom Pseudomonadati; phylum Pseudomonadota; class Gammaproteobacteria; order Pseudomonadales; family Pseudomonadaceae; genus Pseudomonas; species Pseudomonas sp. Pseusp3. Next base: position 76,716 of record NZ_JBGLYV010000003.1, read on the forward strand.
GCGCAGGAAGCGCTTCGATAGCAGGGTCGTAGCGCTTGGCCGGTGCCTTGCGGCTGGCGAAATTGGTATGAAAAGTGATGCCGAACAACGCGGTATTGCCGCGCTCCCAACCGGCGGTCAAATCGACAGAGTCACTCAGCTTGAAGACCGCCCCGATGTTGATGGGCGAGTCCTGTTTCTGGCTACTGTCCAGCGGCTCGTGCTTGTAGTCGTTACCGTCGAACTCGAGTTTCAGGCTCAGTGGTGACCAGGGTGTCTGATAGGCCACGCCGCCAAACAACGCGGGCGAGCCTCGAAAATACGAGTTGGTATTGACGTTGCCCGCGTCCGCGCCCGTATTTACCGGGCGTGTATCAAAGCGCTCATCGAGGTACCCCAGCGGGTTCTCGAAATCCCCGCGGTTACCGATGTAGCCCCAGGCAACGCCCAGGCTGAAATCCAGGTCGTAGTAACGTTTGTTCGCAACAAAGTATTCGCTGGAAAACAGGCCGGTACCCCCGACGTCACGAAAACCGAGCGCGACTTCGGGCAGCCAATGGCTTTCTTGCCAGAGGCGGGCTTTGACATCGACCGCCTTGTCTTTATAGGTCTGATCGCCGCTTAATGCCTCGGCCCCGTATTTGTGGTTGCCGATGGAGGTATAACGGAAAGTGCCTTCCAGCCAATCAAGGGGCTGTAGTGAAATGCTATAGCGCGAATAAGGGTCTGTCCGGTTGGCGTTCAAGCTGAACTCACCGGCGGGTGCCATCCGTGCGGTAGGGGTTTGCAACAAACCCACACCACCGAAATCATTCTGGGTAAAACGCGGCTCTCCATGAGCCAGGCTGTAGGGCAACAACACTACGGCGGCAAAACGTAACTTCAAGGGGCCACCTCGGGCAGCGGTTGGGTGGCGAGAAACTGGGCAAGCTGCTCGTTCAAATCGGGTGTGGGCAGATCCGGATCATCGTTTCGCACGGGCACCAGAATTGTGCTGCCGGCGGCGGCAATCACTCTGTCTTCGCGGTTCCAGGCAGCGATACCGACTCGCTGGACCTGGCCATCGGGCTGAATCAACCACAGATAATCGGCATCTGCGTCGATCACCGGCAGGCAGCTTTCGAGATATTCATGGGCTGGCTGGAGGGCGCGATAAGGCAGCGTGCAGGGCTTTTCAACTGCGCCCAGGACAGTGACCGTAGTCGGGCGTTGGGGGTAAATCAGCTGGTCGCCGTCACTGAGCGGGTAATTGCGAGCGAACGCGACCTCCAGCGCCACAGGGTCGAGCACCGCGACTTTTCGGCCGGTGACGGGCAGTCGGCTGACCTCTGCAAACAAGCGCGCAGCCAGGGCCGCAAGGCTGCTTTTTTCTTCCAGCAAGGCGCCACGTTGCAGCAATTTCAGATCGAACAGCACGCCGGCTTTAAGGCGGGTTTGCTGCTCCAACAGTGGCTGATGCAGCCAGGCGGCGGCCAGCCAGTAACTTTCGGCGTTCGGGCGCCCCTGGCTGACGGCATCGAGCAAGCGTGCACCTGGCACGAACGCGAAGGATCCGGCGTTCAGTACATCACCCGTGACGGTGACAGCGGCCTGAGTCATCGCAGAACTTGCCAGCAACAGGCAAGCCGACAGCGTTTTCGAATATCTCACCGAGCCGTCTCCCGATCAGGGCGCAATTGCACAATCTTCAAGAACAGTTCCGGCGTGAGATGTTGTTCGCTCTGCAGGATCAAGCCATCGTCTGGCCTGACCCAAAAACGGTTGGTGGCCTTGAATCCCAGCTCGGGTATGTCGACGCGTTCGTCTATGCGCAGCAGCGCATAGTCCTTGTCGAGGATGGTGACGTTTTCGATGTCTTGTCGGCTGAAGCGACTGTTGACAGCCAGCCCGACCCGCGGACCCTGATAGACATCGATCCAGCGAGTACTGCTGTACCCGTCGGGCAATCGCTGCAAGCCAAGCTTGAACGGCGACTCACCGTCGAAGCGCGTGCCATCGAGATTGATGCCCAGGCCGACAGTGCGCACGACCAGACCATCGCGCATCAACAACACCTGCTTGCCGGAGGCGACCCAGAACTCCAGGTCGTCCTGCTGGCGAAGCTTCGCCAACACACCTTCGCTGGAGTCCGTGGTGACCTTGATCTGCGCATAGGGCACGGCCTCCACTTGCGCAGCAGTCACTGCCAGCGGCTGGACGCCCAATGCGGTGGTTTTAAAGGTGTCCAGGGACGCCTGCATCAACGGATTGCAGCCACACAGCAGTAAACCCACCGCCAGGCATGAGCTGTTACGCAAAGTTTTCAAAGCGGCTCAAACCTTATCGACTGCTGGCTTCACTGAGATTGTTTGTGGCCGCGGCTCCGGTACCCAGGATAGCGGCCGATGGCAGCAATTGGCTGATCAGGCGGTTCCAGCGGGTCACGCCTGCAGGGCCGACGTAGACAATGTCCTGGGGTTGCAGATCGAAGCGGCTGGCGAGAGCAAACGCGGTCGGCGATTCGGCGTCCAGTTGAAAGACTTTTGCCGGCTCGGTTTCAAGGTTTTCGGCGCCTCGAATCACATACAGCGCGTTGCCATTGGACGTGGTCTGGTTCAGACCACCGACCGTGCCGACCGCATCCGCCAGATTCATCCGATTGATTTTGTATGTGAGCGCCCGAGGCTGGTTGACCTCACCCATGACGTAGATCTTCTTGCGGTCGTTGTAGGGCAAGTACAACTGATCGCCGTCTTTCAAATAGACGCTATGCAACTGCGAGCCTTTGCTGTTCAGCGAGTCCAGGTCCAGCGGATACTCACGTCCGTCCCGGGTCAGCGTCAGGCCGGCAAGGTCGGCATTCAATGGGTCGACCGTCGCGATACCCATGGCTTCGACGACGCTGAGCGGCGAAGTGGTAATGGGCTGTTGACCGGCTTTCAAAATCGCACCGGAAATAACGACTTTTTGACTGGCAAACCGCAAGACACTCAAATCAACCTGAGGGCTGTCGACGAATTGCGTCAGGCGCTCGGCAATAAAACCGCGAAGCTCCTCGATGGTTTTACCCGCAGCGTGAATATTGCCGATATAGGGGTAAAACATGGTGCCGTCCGGGCGTACCAGGCGACCGTTCGCATCAATTTGCTGTTGCGCACCCGATGGCGCAGTCAACTCGGGATGGTCCCACACAGTGATGTACAACACATCATTGGCACCAATCCGGTAAGCCCCCGGCCTGTACGCCAACAACTCAGCGGGCACCGAGGCTTGCACTTTTGTCGCCGCGTTCTGGGCAATCAATTTGGGCGTTATCGGAATCAACTCGATCCGACTGCTTTCCGGTGAGCCATCACGGCCGACCTGGCTGGTATCCAGGTGTTGACCGGGTGAGAACATACAGCCTTGCAGGGCTATACCTGCAAGCACAGCGAGCGACAAACTACGAATCATGATTGAGGACACTTGTGGAGGGAACACGTCAGAACGGAACCACCCGGATTGCTCCGGGTGGTAGAAGGCTATCGACCTTGCGGTGCGCTTAGCGTGTACCGGTGGTGCCGGTAGTGCCGGTAGTTCCGCCGCCATTGTTGTTGCTGCTGCCACCACTGGATGACAGAGCAGCAGCACCGGCTACAACCGCCGCGCCGATGCCGAGAGCAGTCCCAGTGGTCAGGCTGCCCACGAGGGGAGTGGACAGGCTCAAAGGAGCGTTTGCTGCGGGTTTTACAGGTGTGCCTGGAGCAGAAGAGGCTGCAGGAGGCTCAGCGGCCAAAACGGAGGCACTTAAAGAAAGCATTAGAGCGGAAGCAAGTAGTTTGGTCATAGTGGATTCCTTTTTGATGCATCGTCGGTATTGGCGGTAAAACTAAGAAGCGAGCGTGCGAGGCCAAAAACTCTGAGCGTCCATTAACGTTAAGGATAGTATTGATTCGAACTCGATGAGAGTGGACCTTTGGGTCATTCCTCAGTGAGATTAATCCTGCAACTATTGCCCTAAGAATACCTTTGTAGGACGCCTGACAGGTCTGACGTTTTATAACGCGCAGCCATCATTTCTAACATTGCTCGGCCACGTCATGAGTAAGGCGATGATATTCAAGACCGCTTGAGCTTTTCTTTGATGAGCAACCAGGCGAACTTGCTGTTGGTGGTCAAGTAGCGCTTCCACATCCTGCCGGGTTCCTGGATAACGCGGTACAGCCATTCCAGCCCGTACTTCTGCATCCATTGCGGCGCGCGCTTTACCTTCCCCGCGACCACATCGAACGTTCCGCCCACCCCCATGACAAAGGTGACCCCCAACTGATCGCGCCAACGGTTGATAAAATTTTCTTTCATCGGCGAGGTGATGGCGACGAACAGCAGCTGCGCACCTGAGGCTCGAACCTTCTCGACCAGTGCGGCTTCGTCATCCCAGAAATAGCCATGGTGATATCCGGCGACTTTCAGCCCAGGGTAAAGCGCCTTCACCTTGCTGGCAGCGGTGGAAACGACGTCGTCCTTGGCACCCAACAAAAACACCGAAAAGTGGTTGGCCGCGCTCATCGCCAGCAATTCATGAAACAGGTCGACGCCCGCGACGCGTTCAGGTACTGAGTGGCCGAGAAAGCGGGCTCCCAACACCACACCCATGCCGTCGATATTGATGATGTCGCAAGAACGAACGGATTCGCTCAACTGAGGGTCGTCGCGCATGTTTACAAGCTTGGCGACATTCACTACCACGTGCTGGGTGAATTGGCCGGCAGTAATCGCGCTACGAATTGTCTCGACAGTGTTGTCCATGGAGGCGACATCCATGGGGCAGTCCAAAATTTCGATTCTTTGCATAGTTAATCTCGACAGGGGGATGGGGTGTAAAAAAGCCAGCTAGTAATACGCCCAAGCCTGGGTCCGGTGTGTGTAGCAAATAGTTAGCCAGTCGGTGTCCGGGTATTAAACTAAGCCTTGTCTGATTCTGTTTGGAAAACCGTCGATAAACTGGTGGTGACGGCAGGCGCCATAAGTCCAAGACCTCTCAAGACCTATACCGATTGACAGGCAACCCACGGCGTTTGAATAACAATTATGTCTTCGAGAAGTTATTATCAGGCAAGGGGGCGCCAAGCTGGCGTTGTGCACAAATTTCTGTTGGTTAGGAATGTATACGCAAAGTAACGGCCTTCAGAGCAATATCAATCAAAGTTGGTTTGCTAGCGGTGAAGTAAAAAACGGCCTGCCAATTGATGATCAAGCCAGCCGTCTGATTCATTCAACGTCATCCAGTCACCGGCTATGAGTCTGGTCACGAGCGGGGGGCAGCTCGCATCGTCGAACGAAGTTTATGGAGTTCGATTGTGAGGAAAGTATCGAGGAGTACTTAGGCGATCTATGGGGAAAACTCATTCATATCAAAAATATTTGAGTGGGAATATTGTTCTTGTTGTTTTTTTGTACAGTCCTGTCTCAGGTTTTTGTCGCAGAACCATTGATCCATTAGTTGTTCATTTTGTATGTCGGTGAAGCTGTTAAGTTGAGCTGTGTTTCTGTTTGAGTTGTCACGAACTCGGATGGCTGATCCGCAAAAACTGGTAAAGCTGTTGTGTTTTATTGAGTTGTCGCTTGAGTGGTGTGCTAAATAAATAGAGTGCAGTAAGTTGCAGTCTTTGATGTTTTTTATATTTGTGAAAGAATTGTCGATGATCTCGTTTTTTTGGGAATTTACCAACCTGATCACAGCTGTGCTAGGAGGGGAGTTTAGAGACGTTTGCCCAATATTTTCAAATTGCATATTTGAAATTTTATTCTCGGCATTAAATTTACTTTGATCTTCTCTATCTCCTTCAATCGATATTGCAGTAACATAGTTTTTTATTTTTAATCCGTTGATGGTAACACTTGAACCAAATCCATTTGTGGAGATGATCCTCAACCAAGTAAGCTGCTGTTGATGTCCGTCGAAGCTCGGAAGGTACTCCCCACTTGATGCAGAGGTGAATTCGTAGTGAACTCCGTGCTTTGGGTGAAGAATTGCGGCTTGCTCGTTGTAAGTGCCTTCATGGATTAAAAATTTAATGGTTGTGATGTTTGGTGAAAAGCTGATGTAAGAATAGTCAATCGCCTGTTGAAGGGATGAGAGTGTCGGGCTTCCCTGAGTTTCATGTGGCCATATATGAATTTCAGCAGTGCTTTGGTTTTCAAGAGAATCTGCACGACAAATAATAGGGATGCTTAGGATAAGCATGGAAAGAAATTTGATAAGTTGGAGTTTTCCGAGGTGCATGTCAAAAAAAATACCGAATTGCCTATAGCATGCCGCGATATAGCTCATGGTACTTCTCACCGTTTTTCGACCAAAGACGTTTTTCGGTAACGAATGCAAAACCCTTATTCACTAAAGCTTGGTGTTTATGCTTGTCTAAGTATACCTCCAACATTGCTTGTGCAAGTAATGCTGGGCTGTCGGGCTGAACGTATACAGCGTGATCACCGTCAAGAATTTCTTTATACCCGCCCACGTCGGAACATATCAGATTTTTTCTATGCAGCAGCGCCTCTAGAGGCTTTAACGGAGTGACCTTGTCGCTTATCTCTCCAGATTTTCGGTAGTTTATGATGGTATCTAACTTGCTGTAGATGTTTTTCGCCTCGTCAGGGTGGAATTTTCCATGAAAATGTACTTTAACCCCGAGCGAGGCACTTAAGTCTTCAAGCGACTTCCGAGCGCTCCCATCACCATATATATGGAAGTCAATCGATATGCCTTTTTCGTTTAGGATTTTTAATGCTTGGAGTACATAATGCAATCCTTCAAGCTCTATAACTGATCCTATATAGCCAAACCGCTGCTCTACGTCATCTTGGCAAACAAGTTCGCTGAGTACTATAGAATCATCATCTATACCGTTTTTAATGGTTGCCACGGAGCGATTTTTATCGCCAGGGAGTGTCGTGACATATTCCGCTAAACCATCAGAGATTGTTACAATTCGCTGGCAACTGTTTAGGCAGTATCTTTCGAGTGCTGCTGCAAATATTCTAGTAAACCTGCTAGCTTTAAAATTTTCATTTTCGAACCAAAGACTTCTAAGTTCGTAAACAACTGGCTTCTTGAAAACCCATCCTAAAATAATTGCTGGAATAGCGCATAGAAAGGTTGCATGCGCATGAAGAATGTCCGGGTTTTCTTTTTTAATAATGCACGCCGTTCGGATAAAAAAATAAGGCAGCGTAAGCGTTTTTTTTATTTTTACGAGGAGGCTGCTTCCAGCGCCTACACTTAAGTTATTGAATATATAGCTTCGATATACTTTAACCCCAATGCTTGGGAAGTATTCAGCCTTTGTAGCCGCGGCCTTAGAGAATGGTTCTTGAAATGGTGATGTAATCGCTATGTTTTCAAATTCGCGCCCAGATGTCCATTTCAGAATCAAGTTGGTCCGGGTAGAAGATCCGCTAATATTAGGGGCAGACTGATGAAGTAGGTGTAAAATCTTAAGCATGGTTTTTTCTCAAGAAGAAAGCAGTGTAAAACAAAGCGATAATAGTGAACGTCACATATTCAGGTTTGGGGAAGCCTCGGTGAAAAAGATGAATGAACTGAAATATCAATATTGCGTACACTGCCGCGTACTTCGGATGTTTGATTGTCGCAGCATAGCTCCTTGATAGGGCGGCTGCGAGGATGATCATCCCTAGTACGCCGTAATATTTGTAGTCCAGAAAAAGACCACCAACGATCCCTGGCGTTAGTCCGCCGCCGCCGATGCGTCCTACCTCGTCACCAAAAATTTTGCCTGCTGCATCATGACTTCCCGGTAACAGTGTATAAAAATCCGAAAAGAAGATATTGCTTGTTAGAGCTAAGTTGTTATTGATAATTTGGTTTGCTAATCCGGTAGTTTCTTTAAAGGCAAGGTAAAATGGTAAGATAATAAAAACAAAAATTGATTCGCTCTGGAAGTACTCTCTTGCCATGTCGCCCGCTGAAGACCAGACCTGGCTATTATAGCGTCTGATATAAAAACCGGATGCAATGGTGACAAAGAAAGCTAAAAATGAGCCGCCGAAAATCTTAAGAAATTTTTTGCTTCGAAACACCGATTTCTTAATTGTTTCGCGATTTCGGCGATTGTTAATTAGGTTAATTGTTAGGAGTAGTGCATATGATGCCACAAACGATACTACTGTCCCTCTTGCCCCTATCAATATGCTTGGTAGAGATATCATCGCGACGATGCCAAATTTTCGACGTTGACTATAAGGCAGGAAGTATAAAATAGGAATAATTGGGAGCGGACTTCGAATGATATAGCCCATCCATGCTGGTATATTGAATCGCAGATCTTGGTTTAAGAAAATATTCCCAGTCGTAACCATTACCAGGGCTAAGGTGGCGTAGGAAATTGCAACATGTGTTAGCATGAAAAGCTGGAATGTACCAGTTTTCGTTGCTCGAACTCGTGTGAAGCTAGGAAGGGCGCTAGAAATTTTGGCACTGAACAACAAGTTCGTAATGACGAATGCGCCAAGATAAAGGTTGAACGCATACATTCCGGTGTCTGTTATTAATCCACGATAGTTTGAGATATTAAGTAGTGATATTCCATAATACCCGAAAATGAAATATAACATTATTTTCGAGTTTATGTCTTTTGCGCAGTACATGCAGGTCAGCAATGTTGCTATTAATGAGCAGTAATGAAAATAATAGTTGTCATTAAACAGGGTTGAGGTGAAAAAGAGTAATGGCAAAAATACGTAAACTAGAACCCTCATGACCTATGTCCTATCACTTTTGCAGGAACCCCAGCTACAATGGCATAAGGAGGCATGCTGTGGGTTACGACACTACCAGCGGCTACAACGCACCCATCTCCAATGGTTACTCCAGGTAGTAATATCGCATTGCACGCGATCCAGACATCATTCCCAATTGCTACAGGTTTTCGTTCATAACCCTGGTGTCGAACATCTATAGATTTGTCTTTATATACATGATTTTGAGAATATATAGTTACATTTGGACCTATTAACGTTCTGCTTCCTATGGAAACCCCTCCACCAGCGTTGATAAGGCAGTTTCTATTAATTGAGACGTCATTTCCAATTTTTAATTTTGACGGGGTGTCAATATGAATGCCGTCCCAGATTTTGACATTCATACCTTGCTTATAAGGTAATACTGCGTTTCTAATTCGGCATCCAATGCCACCGGGGATAATAGAGGTTAACTTCATTACCCACAAAATAATTTCATATTTAAGCATGTTGTTTAGAAAGCACCGTGTTTATAAAGATAATTGTTCTGGATGACCACAGGATTATAAATAATGCTAGCAGGCTATTTATTGTTATGTTGTTGTCTAGTGCAATAAATATTGCGGTAATTGCAATTATAGCGGCTGCTGAATAAAGATTTGAGGTCCAGATTTCCTTTGCCGATGCGCGACTTCCCATCACGGAGGAGAATATCGAGTAAATGCACTTGGTGCACACCAGTACATAGCTTAGTGTCATGTTTATCCATGTCACCTTTAGGTTGATTAGGGGCGATAGAGTGTAAACGGCTCCGCCAAAAATGATAAAAATTATTGTTATTTTCAGGAATAAGTTCCATGCTTTTCTTTTGATAAGATCGGCAGAAAAATTGTTCTTGAAAAATATCGCTTCTCTAAAGCCTACATAGGAAGCAATCATGTTGAATGGGAAAATTAAAACCATAGAAAAATAGACGTACTCTGCGAATAAGTCTTGGCCAGAGAGCTTTTCGGCAAGTACTCGATCGAATGTGCCCAGTACCGTCATTATTGCTAAAGAAAAAGAAAACGCTAGCCCGGTACTTATCGTTGAGCTTCCGGTATTAACTACTACCAAAGAGCTAATGTTTTTCTTGATTAAATATATATTCAGGGCGCCTGCTAGCACCATGCCGAATAGCAAAGTAGTCTGTAAGTTGTCGCTAAATTTGAAGCAGCATACTAAAACACCAAAGAATGCAGCAAATTTCCACGTTCCTGAGGAAATTTGAGCCTCTACAAATTCACTTCTCACTCTGGCTACGTTGTAGTTGATCAGTGAGAGGGAAAAGCTGAGCGTTAAAAGTAGAATCCATGGCGCGGCTAAGCTAGAGGGTAAGAGAGTTGTTGTTATTAATGGTGATGCAATGAGCGAAATTGTCATTGCGGCAATTATCGAAATTAATGACGTTTTGTCTATTTCTATCGTGTTGTTCGTATGTTTGCAGTAACGAATTATTAGTTGTTCCATTCCGCCCAGTGCAAATGAGCTTAATATGGTGGTGATGGTAATAAAATAGGATAGGAATAAATAGTCTTGGGGGGAGAGGTATTTTTTGGTCAAGATGTTTGAAAGGAACAGCGCTCCGGAACCCGCGCACATTAACAGGAAGGATGAATGCCCTAAGGCTTTTGATGCTATGTTTTTCAATGTTGCTCGATACCTCCCTGAGTGTTTGTTAAGGGACTTAATTTTTCCATAACCAAAGTTGCTGCCTCCCATAAAATTTTTACGCCCTTGCTGTAAGTATTTATGAAGTAAACTATTGTCATCGAATAGCCCGTTCATTTCTTTGCGCTCACACGACGGCTTTACGGGTGAGATCGGGCGATATTTTCAAGCACCCAGACTCGAATTTTTTGAAGTAATGGCAGTTGCACTTTCAATACGTTTTTTTCGCCAGAACTGGGTGTGAATACGGAAAAAACGCACCAATTCGAGTATGGCAACCTTGATATCCAGTACGACGAGAGCTGCCGAGTCGTCGTTTAAGCTCATCCGAGCTCGACCGCCGTCACACAGTCTGGTGACAGACATAGTATGGCGATTGAGCCCGGTGTGCTTTTCTGAGGCCAGGGCAACCTTAGTCGCTCACTGGTTCGCCATCAATAGATTCCGCGAGTGTCCACAAATGCGAGTTTCTCGATCTTGGCGATAGGTATTTCCTTGAATTCTTTGTGATCCACAAGCAATACCAACACATCTGTCTCCGACAGAGCTGTCTCAATGTCTGCAAAATTGAGCTTACCTGCCAGCTTGCTCGGAAGTTCACTGATATTTGGCTCTACTGCCAGTACCCGACCAGTATGAATTTCCGAGATTTGCTGAGTAATAGCGAGGGCCGGACTTTCACGCAGGTCGTCAATATCCGGTTTGAACGCTAAACCGAAGCAGGCAATTGTCACTTCGCGGGCAGTCTTTTCAGGGTTCGCCTGTAGGAATTGAGTAACGGCCTGTTTGACCTTGTCGATTACCCATTGTGGTTTGCTGTCATTCACTTCCCGGGCGCTACGGATCAGGTGCGCCTGTTCCGGTGTTTTGCTGACGATAAACCAGGGATCTACAGCAATGCAGTGGCCGCCGACGCCTGGGCCGGGTTGCAGGATATTGACCCTTGGATGACGGTTGGCCAGACGAATCAGTTCCCAGACGCTGATATCCAGTTTGTCGCAAATCATCGAGAGTTCGTTGGCGAAAGCGATGTTCACGTCGCGAAAGCTGTTCTCGGTGAGTTTGCACATTTCCGCAGTGCGGGCGTTGGTGACGATGCATTCGCCCTGGACGAAGATCTTGTAAAGGCTGATGGCCAATGCGGAGCATTTCGGTGTCATGCCGCCAATAACACGGTCATTCTGCACCAGCTCGTGCAGCACATGGCCAGGCAGTACGCGTTCCGGGCAGTGAGCAATGCGGATGTCGGAGCTTTCACCGTGGGTTTGCGGAAAGCTCAGGTCTGGACGAGCTTCGGCGAGCCAGGCAGCCATCTGTTCGGTAGCGCCGACCGGGGAGGTCGATTCCAGAATGACCAAATCGCCTTTCTTCAATACCGGGGCAATGCTTTTACTGGCCGATTCGATGTAGCTCAGGTCCGGTTCATGATCACCCTTGAACGGTGTGGGCACGGCAATCAGAAAGGCATCGGCGGGTTCCGGCCGGGTGGAGGCACGCAGGTAGCCTTCAGTCACGGCGGCATGCACCACCATGTCCAGGTCTGGCTCAACGATATGAATCTGACCGCGGTTGATGATATCGACCGCATTTTGATTGACGTCGACGCCGATCACTTGTTTTTTGCGTGAAGCGAAGACAGCCGCAGTGGGCAAGCCGATATACCCGAGACCAACGACGGAGATGGTTTTGAAAGGCATGGGACGTCCTTGAATGGTGTTGTGTAGATACGTTTTTCAAGCGAGATAACAGCCGCGCAAAGCAACGGCTGTTAAGTAAGGGAAGGGGTTAACGAGCGAGCAGCGCCTCGATGATGCGCTGGCAGGCATTACCGTCGCCGTAAGGGTTATGGGCGCGACTCATTGTTTGGTAGGCGGCCGTATCGGTCAGCAACCGGTTCAGCTCGCGGGCTATATCGGCGGTTTCAGTGCCGACCAGTTTCACCGTGCCTGCGGCAACAGCCTCTGGCCGTTCTGTGGTATCGCGCATCACCAGCACGGGTTTGCCCAGTGACGGCGCTTCTTCCTGAATGCCTCCGGAGTCGGTCAGGATGATATGTGCACGGCTCATCATGTGGACGAAAGGCAGGTAGTCCAGGGGTTCGATCAGGTGAATGTTGTCAATGCCAGTCAGCAGGCGATTGACGGGCTCGCGCACATTGGGATTGAGGTGCACGGGATAGACGATATCGACCTCTGGATGTTGCTGGGCAACCTCCATCAACGCCTGGCAGATGCGCTCGAAGCCGTCACCGAAACTTTCCCGGCGATGGCCTGTAACGAGGATCAATTTTCGTGCGGGTTTCAGAAATGCCGCCGGTGCTGAGGCTTGGGCAAACAGTGCCTGGTCCTGATCGAGACGCTTGACGACATCCAGCAGGGCGTCAATCACGGTGTTGCCAGTGACGACGATCGTGTCTGGATTGACGCCCTCGCGCAGCAGATTGGCTTGTGACGTTTCGGTTGGCGCGAAGTGCAGGTTGGCCAACGCCCCCGTGAGTTTACGATTGCCTTCTTCCGGCCACGGAGAGTAGAGGTTACCCGTGCGCAAACCGGCCTCCACGTGCGCAACCGGAATCTGCTGGTAGTAGGCCGCGAGGCTGGCAGCAAAGGTGGTGGCGGTATCACCGTGAACCAACACGATATCGGGTTTGAATTCTGCCAGGACTTTTTTCAGGCCCTGCAGGATCGCGCTGGTCACATCGGTCAGGTCCTGACCGGGTTTCATGATGTTCAGGTCGAAGTCCGGCTCAATGGCAAACAAGCCCAACACTTGATCGAGCATTTCACGGTGTTGGCCAGTAACGCAGACTTTTGCTTCAAAGCGTTCGTCTGCCGCCAGTGCCAACGCAAGTGGAGCCATTTTAATGGCCTCAGGACGGGTTCCAAATATGCATAAAGTCTTCATAGGGCGATCCATTGATATGTTCGTAACTGAAGGGGGAGAGATGTTTGGACTGACATAACAAATGTCGTTTCAGATCAATGTTGTATAAATAACTGTGGCCAAGTTTTCTTGGTCCAGAGAAATACGCCGAATTAACGGATAACCATCGACGGGGGCTGCACGAATTTGATTTTTTCCACGCTACCGCCCCAGGATTAACTGCCAGTCCCTGAGAGCGTCACTATTTATTAATGTGTCTGCATCTTTTTTTCAGCTGCAGGTAGCAAGGTGGAGTTGATACGGCTACCGCCATGCACTTCTGCTTGACGGTAGCGGGGTTAGATAACGGTTATTTAACTAAACGTTCTCTGATTTATATTCGTAGTTGTAGTAACCATAATCGGCATAGCCATATTTGGCCGAGGCACGTTTTTCAACGCCATTGAAAATGGCGCCTTTCAAATCAATGCCATTTTGCGCAAAACGACGCATGGTCAATTCAATTTCACGAACCGGGTTCAGCGCAAAGCGCGTCACAATCAAGCTGGTGCCCGACTGGCGACCAACAATCGCCGCATCCGTCACCGCCAGCAGCGGTGGGGTATCCAGAATCACCAGGTCGTACTGGGCGCTGACCTGGTCCAGAAAGGCACTGAAGTTCGCGTGCATTAGCAGTTCTGAAGGGTTGGGTGGTATTTGTCCGCGGCCGATAATGTCAAGGTGCTCGAATTCGGTTTTATTGATTGCGGTTGCCAGGTCGCAGCGCTTGACCAGTAAATCAGAAAGGCCGTTTTCAGCGGGAGTTCCGAACACTTTATGCAAATAGCCTTTGCGCATATCCACGTCGATCAGCAATACACGCTGACCGGTCTGGGCGATGACTGCGGCGAGGTTGGCGGAAACGAATGTTTTACCTACCTTGGGGCTCGGGCCGGAGACCATCAGGCGATTATTGCTGGCTTCGAGCATGGCAAAGTGCAGGCTGGTGCGCAGGCTGCGTAATCCTTCTATGGCCAGGTCGGTCGGGTGACTGCTGGCCAGTATGGGGGCGGCCTTGTTGGCGCGGCCTCGACCACTTCGAAGGGTTTTGTTTTCTTCAGTTTTTTGCAGTGTGCTGAAAGGAATGGATGCGTACACCGGCAACCCCAGCTGCTCGATTTGATCCGGATTTTCCACGCCACGATTAAGGGCTTTGCGAAAAAGCACTAACGCAGTAGCCAGAAAAGCACCGAACAGGGTGGCAATGAGTACGATCAGGGGCTTCCTGGGTTTAACGGGCTTTTTCAGATCCACATCAGCGGTGTCAATCAAGCGCACGTTGCCCACGGTGCCGGCACGCATTACATCCAGTTCCTGGGATTTATTCAGGAGCTGGGTATAGATTTCGGTGCTGACTTTTACATCGCGGGTGAGGCTAAGCAGTTCTTGCTGTGTTGAAGGCAGGCCTTCGACTTTTTTGGCCAGGCCACTCTGTTTGGCTGTCAGCTCGCCCAATTGGCTGAGCAAGGCCCGATAGGCGGGATGCTGACGGGTAAACTTGCGATCCATTTCCGCTTGCTGCAATTTCAGTTCGGAGATGCTGGTATCCAGTGCCACGATCTGATCGAGAATGGCTTTGGCTTCCAGGCTGATATCGATGGATTTGCTACGAATTTGATACTTGTTCAGGGCGTTTTCGGCTTTTTCCAGGTCTTGACGGACCTGAGGCAGCTGATCTTTCAGAAACTCCAGGCTTTGAGCGGCTTCGGCCGATGTCCGCTCGACATTCTGCCGTACATAGAACTGGGCAATTTCATTGAGGATTTGAATGGCTTCAGCCGGCTCTTCGCTCTCAAGAGCAAGCCCGATCATGCCGGATTCTTTACCACGCTCTGATACATCAAGCACCTTTTGGTACTTCAGAATACTGGTCAGGCGTGGGTCACGCACAATGCTGAACGTTGTACCAGGATTCGCCTGCAACACCTCGACCTGTAGTTTAATGCCGTCCTGGTCATAGGCTTGGCCTACCTGGCTTTGGACCAGGACATTGTCGTCTTCATCCAGCAACGTGAAGCGACCGTTGTCACCGGTGACCAATGTAAGCGTCTTGCTCAGGAGTTCTTGTGGGAGCTCGAGCTGAAATATTTTCAGGGTTTCGCCACCCCAGGCATAGCTGCTCATGCCAAACCATGGCGTCGCGACCGTATCAACGGTGTCTGGCTTGAACCGGCGAGCGATAAAGTCGCCGATCAACGGAAAGCGGTTAGGCTCGACGGTAATATCGAGCGATAGATTGTCGACAACCTTGCCGATGATGGCGCGTGACTTGATTAATTCAATTTCTGTGGCTGAAGGTGACTCTTTACCCAACATGCTGTTGATATCGGAGAAGCCTAGTAAGTCATTTTTCTTTGCCTCCACCTGTATCAAGGCAGTTGCCTGGTAAACAGGATTGGCCAACACCGCATACGCCGTGCCAACGGCCATGGAGGCAACAGTGATCCCGGCAATCAACCATTTATGATCGACCAGTGTCCCGAGTAGGCCCATAAAGTCGATTTCATCATCGTCATGTGAGGTTAATGCTGGAGTTTGCTGCATAAGTGAGTTCTTTTTTAACAAGTATTCGGGGGAATGGTTTAGCGTGCGAGACGCTTTGCCCAGGCGGTTGCTGCTTCTTCAATCAACGCGTATGCATGTACAAAGGCAGGTTTGCCTTGACGGTAGGGGTCGCTGATTTCGCGGTTGTCCTGCCATTTGCCCAGCAAGAGGACCTTGCCTCGCGCTTCAGGCGCGATCTTGAGAACACGGTCTATGTGCGACTGCTCCATCACCAGGATCAGATCCGATTCGCTGATGGCTGCATGGGTCAGTTGATTGGCCTTGTGCTCTTTTGGCAGATGGCCATGCTCTTCCAGTACGATCCGGGCGGTGGGTTCGATCGGGTGATCTTGTAGTGCGCCAAGACCGGCGGAGCTAACTTCGATATCGGACTGCCCCAGTGCTGCTCGCAACAAATGTTCGGCAGTGGGGCTTCGGCAAATGTTGCCAATGCAAACGATTAGAATCTTGTTAAACAAGGCAACCTCCCTGGAAATTTCACACTTGCGGTGATCGTGCAATTGGAAAGACTGAAACTATGCTTTTCTTCAATGGCACTTTTGTGACGGCTTGCAGCTATTGGGTGTGTGCCTCTTTCCGTGAGGAGTTACCGTGCTGGATGAAGCTTTTGACTGCGAAGACTCTGGCCTGCTGGGATCCTGACTTGGGGCGTGCTTGACAGTTTCTATGCTAAAAATCATAACTGGCAATCCACGACAACATCAACCATTAAATGCCACGCAAATATTGAATGCATATGGCAGAAAAAATTCCATATATAAAGTCAGATATTAAATAACAGTTAAATAACATTATCGGTTTTGGTCTGACGATTTATAACGTTTTTGTATTTTTTGTGTTGTCCCGTATTGGAGTGTGTTAAACGTCTTGATAGGTAGTTTGATGCTGAAGATGTTTGGGATTTTGCCTTGGGCGAAGGATTCTCTGGCGTTCGTGTTTTGCTAATAAGTTTCGCAAGTTTTTGAAGGGTGAAGTTTCTATGATCGGCCAACTCCGTTTTTCAGGTGCATTTCCATCCCTGGGAGAAACCCGTCGCAAGATCGATGAGAAAACCACGGAGCGACTTGACCACATAGGTGCAGAAGGGGCTGATTGTGTCCATCCATAGTGCTTCGGCTGTTCAAATGACCTTGCCTGAGGGTCTCACCTCTAGCGCATGGTATCTGGTGCAATGCAAGGCGAGCCAGGACGAGCGTGCAGAGATCAATCTGGTAAACCAGGGGTATACCTGTTTTCGCCCTACGCATCGGCGCGAGCGTGATTTGCAGGGGCGCAGGAGGGTTGTTCGCGAATCGCTGTTTCCGGGTTATCTGTTTATCCAGCTCGGCGCAGGTGAGAGCTGGGCGCCTTTGCGTTCTACCCGCGGTGTATTACGAATTGTCAGTTTTGGAGGCAAACCGCTACCCGTAGGTGATGACTTGATCGCACAACTTCATGAGCACGATAGCGGAGCCCCTGTGGAGGCCCGGTTTGCTTGTGGAGAGCGGGTGCGTATTAACGAGGGGCCTTTTGTCGATGTGGAAGCGATCTTCCTGGCGATGGAGGGCGAGCAGCGAGTGTTGCTCCTGATGACATTGCTGCAACGTGAGCAGAAAATCAGCATGCCCTTGGTTGGTATCAGTAAGCATTGGCTCGGAGCATTGCTCCCGGCCAGCTAATCAACAAGCAGATAGCGTTCTGGCAACAAGGTCAGTTGCCCCCGTCTTCACTCCTCCCTCCCCAGCAGGCATTGAGTTTTATTCACAGCGCCAGGAAAGCAGCGGTCTCAGCCAGGGCCGCAGCTTTGCGGCATGGCTGACGCTCCCGTTGGCGAATGCAGTGTTTGTCGCCACGCGATTACCCCGGACCCACTTTTTTAGCGGACAACTGCTGCTGTTGCGCCTGCCTGAAGGTAAGCCCGGGCGTGCCGGTACCGCCCTGAATCTGGTCAAAAAGCTGTACGGTATCGAGCGGAGACTTAAAAGAAGTTGGCGATGAACATCGCCAAGAGAGCCGGCAGCAGAACAACCTGCCGGTGTTGGTGCAGTTGCAGGTATGGCTGGAGAAGGCCCTGCCTCAAGTGACGGCGCAAACGCACTGGCTAAATGGTTTGCGCCCCCTGGTTAACCTGCAGGCGCACCCTCAATAAATGTCTTTTGACAGCAAGGTGAACGGCGTCTTCACCAGGATTTTCACATCCAGCCACAACGACCAGTTGTTGATGTACTTGAGGTCGATCTCGACGCGCTTCTGCATCTTGTCGATGGTGTCGGTCTCGCCGCGGCAGCCGTTGATTTGAGCCAGCCCGGTGATCCCCGGTTTGATTCGGTGGCGAGCCATGTAGGCGAGAATCTTGCCGGAGTAGTAGTTGTTGTGCGCAACGGCATGAGGACGTGGTCCGACCAGCGCCATATGACCTTGCAAGACATTGAACAGCTGCGGCAACTCATCGATGGAAGTGCGACGGATAAAGCGCCCGATCGGGGTAATCCGCGAGTCGTTACGACTGGCTTGCTTCACCTCGTGATCGTCATGCACGCGCATGGAGCGAAACTTCCAGACTTTGATGACCTTCCCGTTCCATCCGTGGCGGTCCTGTTTGAAAAATACCGGACCATGGGAGGTGAATTTGACGGCCAGGCCAATGATCAACAGTAACGGGCTTAAAGCGATAATGGCCATCAGCGCCACGCTTTTATCGAGCAGGCTTTTGCTCAGCGCGGCAGTGGGTTGGCTGGTCAGCGGGCATTCAATCAAGTGGATTGCCGGCATGCCATCCACATCACTGACCGAGTGATTGAGCAGCGTCAGGCTGTTCAAGTCCGGGACCCAGACAACATCGACGTGGGCATCCAGCAAATCGACATACATTTCTTCGATTTGTGCCGCTTCGCTCAGGGGGAGCGTGATGTACAGGCGTCGGATGTTATGCGTCTTGATCAGTTCGAGCAGTTCGTCTTGCGGGCCTACGACAGGTAATGCGCCTGTCTCCGGCGAAGGCGTGGTGTCGGAGCTTACCAGGCCGACCAATGGGAAGTGCTCGAGGGCACGAAGCTTGTTGGCCAGTCCCAGCGCGAGCTCGCCAGTACCCACAATCAGCGTTCTACGCTCAATTTGACGCGCCCGTTGGTAGTACTTTGAAAAACCATGCAGCGGGACGTACAACAGCGCCTGTCCGATGTAGCTGCAGACCGCCCATATCAGAATGATTTGACGAGAAAACAGTTCATTGGCCTTGCAGAGAAAGGCGACAATAGCTAACGCTGCCAGTGTCATTGACCAACCCATCAGTAGTCTTATCAACCCCTCCAGGTAATTGTCCTTCTTTGCATAGACGCCGCACCATGTATAGGCCGGAACCGATGCAAGCACAGTAAGCGTTGCGCATACTCGATAATAGAACTCTACCGTTCCATTCTGGTAATAAACCAATAGAAGTAACAGGGCGACTACAAAGCCCTGACCCAGTGCCCACTGTCCCCAGAAGGTCAGTCCTTTGAGGGTGGTATTTCGATTGATACGAAGATTGTTAACCATACGGTATCCCCAAAATACGTCCATTCGTGTTTCGACAGACAAGAGCCAAAATCAATGCAGTAAGAGTTATTGTTCATATTAGATGGCGGTGCATTGACGATCGAAGCGCCAAAATAGCGGCGCAGTCATCAGTGGGTAGATTAATTTATTGGGGCGAGCACTGTCTGACGACTTTTAACGAGTGGTTTCTGTATCTGGTTGATATGTCTGGGCGAGAAGGGCGTTAGAAATAGTCTGGATTCAGCTTTTATAACGCGGATTTACAGGAGGGTGCTGAGGGGGCATGGAGGGGATAAAATGGCGTGCTTTATTGTTGTTGTATTGCACTGCCGGAGCGAACCATTTTAATTGTTCAGGCTAGATTTTTACGCGTACGATTTTTTGTATCAGGCAGTACCCGCGATTCCTGACTGCACGAAAAAGGCGTTCGCCGTTGCTGGCGTTTTTAAACTTTTCCTGTAATCGGCTCAGGCACATTTCCAGACCCCGATATTGCTCAGGTTCTCTGCCGATGCTACGGATAAGGTCCTCCTTGCTGACCACGCGATCATCATGGTGCAGCATCTTTTTAAGCAGCGTGGCCTCAAGGCCGGTCAAGACAATTTCCACGTCATCTTTGATCAACGCGCCGCTGACATCGCTCAATCGCCAGGTTTCCGCCACCGGAACGTGCGGTTTGGCCGGTTGGGAGACGCATTCCCTGGTGTCATCTCTGGAGTTGACTGCGGTTGATGTGAAGTGAGTAAATTTCGTTACGGATTGAGCGGCTTGCCATTCGGACTTGAACGTCGAAAGTACGCGCTGAGTATCATGCTTGATAACCGGAGGAACCATTCTGGCCACTTGCGGGGAAATGAGTTCCATAAGCTTGGGGGCGGAAGTGGGTGGAGCAACACCTTCAAAAAACATCTTTGCCTGTGACGTGCCGTAGCTGTTGTATCGCTTGCTGGACAGTAATGCCTCAAGCTCTAGTTGTAGTGCGGGGTTGTGGGTAACCACAACAAAGTATTTTCTGGGGAGGTTTGTGCTGCTATCCATGGCTCTCTCCTTAGGTGCACGTCTGGGTGTTGGTTCAAAGGTTGTCGGCAGGGGAGTAATGACTCCCCTGGAAGTAATCAAAGGGCAACGCGCGAGCCAGTATATGGCTGGCAGCATGCTCGACTCTGTCCGCTATAAAGGAGACTTTTGTGTTGTGAGTGAGCATGGTCATGCGTTCGTGCAGGCGATTGAATAACTCTGGATTGCCACTGAGCTTGAGGCTCAAGTCTAGAGAGGAAATCGGGATCTTTATATAGTCGAATAAATTCAGGGTTGTAAAGATTTCGATACTTTCATCGTCGATTTTGTAGTCGTCGAACGCGATTTCTATGCCGTGATCTTTCAACAGATATATGTTGTGAAGGATTTTCTTTTTTTCAGCAAAACTGATTGCCGAGAGGGGGAGTTCATTGAGTGCGATAACCAGCGTCTGGCCGAATTCGCGCAGAGCGGCGCCGGTCTGTATCAACTCTTCCGTGAGTGCGGAGTTGGCGAGATCCGACTGTCCTACGCAAACAAATCTACGGCTCAGGTATTTATTTCCGTTAGCCGTGTTGCGGTCTTTCAGCGAAAAGGCAATCAGCCTGGTTTGCATCAGTACTTCACTGTAGATCCCACTCATCTGATACGGCTCAGGCGCGCAAGTCGCGGAAACAGAGTCGTCAAAATGTATTCTGATCTCGCTGCCAAACGGGCAGTCATCCCGAGTGAGGATCAATTGTCGAGACAGGTAATGCTCTGCGTGATCATAGATTGGCACGCTCCCTGTTGCGCTCATAATACAGAAACTCCCTTCTACATTAAAAATCAGGTTGTCGAGATCAGACCCCTGATTAAACGATATCCATGCCCGCGGATGCTTTGAATGGCGTTGGTGCCATACATGCCTTTTATTTTGCCTCGAAGGCGACTGATCGACTTTTCCAAGGCTCTTGGGTCATAAAAATTTATATTCAGCCCCATGATTCTGGCGATTTCATCATGGCTCAATATCTGGTTTTTTGTCTGAGAGAAAGCCTCAAGGATTTTCATTTCTGCAAACGATACATCCAGTTTTTTATAGTCGCCAATAAGGCACATGCGAGTGGGGTCCAAAAGCAGATTATGCTTTTTTTGCCATTCTGGACTGTTAAAAAATTCGGACAGCGCGTCAGTATTTTCGTCTGCAGAAGTGTCGCAATTAATACAGTAGTCGGCCCCGGCAAGATAATATTTCATCTTGTTGTAGGTGCCTCTGCCGGTGATGGCTATGGAAATTATTGACGCCAGATTTTCGGCGCGAATATTTTCTACCAGGGTGAGGCTTTCAACAAACGCTTGTGGGCTGTCGATAACGATAAAAATTGCCCGGTACGAATCAGGACTCTTGTTTCTTTTGAGTGGGTTGCTAAAGCACATTGTATCAACGGCAATATCCTTGCCTACGTGACTTTCGACTAATTCCCTGAAGCCCTCAGCTAGCGTATGGGTTCGTCCAATGGTGAGAATACCTGTCTCCTCCTTCACGTCACTGTGGCCTGTAGTCGTTATTTTCCCTGTAAGCATCATGCTTTGACTCGGATGGGTGCTGGCATTTGAATGTTAAAGCACCAATTCTCGTTTGTGACTGACAATTGGTAACATTTCACTGTTTTTTCAGACGGTCGTCTCGTTTTTTTAACATTGCCGGTGATTCTGGCGTGATCGGTTGCCCGCCTGTGGTTCGAGATGCCTAATCATCGATGGCAATCTCGTGATTTGACATGGTATAGCGATGTGCCATCTTTTGTCCCGGCCCCCGCATTTTCGCACCAATACGACCGTGCATGTCGCTAAAGTTCCCGTTACTTGAGTTTTTTTGATTGGGTGCCATGAGGCTGCAAGGATTTGTTGTCTTAAGTGCGGGGTATTGCTCTTGCTTGACTCGGTACCATCCAATATTAACTGTTATATAACGCTCCTGTTGGTGGTGTCGGTCATGGACGTTTCATAACATAGAGTTTTATTAGTCGGCCTAATGCGCTTTACTTTCGTGTTGGCGTTGAATTAGAGCGAAGGCGCCGCATTGGTATTTGTCGATGAGGGGGGATTGATGGATCTTTGGACAACCATAACGGTGTTGATTTTAGGGGTGGTCGAAGGTCTGACGGAGTTTTTGCCTATATCCAGTACAGGGCACCAGATTATTGTCGCGGACTTGCTCGGCTTCGGCGGTGAGCGAGCCATGGCCTTTAACATCATCATTCAATTGGGCGCGATCCTCGCGGTTGTCTGGGAGTTCCGCCGCAAGATTCTCGAGATCGTTACCGGCTTGCCGACCCAGCGCAATGCACAGCGTTTCACCTTGAATCTATTAATCGGTTTTCTCCCGGCAGTGGTCCTGGGGGTGTTGTTTGCCGATAAGATCCATGAGTATCTGTTTAATCCGATCACTGTAGCTGTGGCATTAGTGGTGGGTGGCATCATCATGTTGTGGGCCGAGCAGCGGGAACATGTGGTGTATGTCGACCATGTTGACGATATGCGCTGGACTGACGCCCTCAAGGTCGGTTTCGCACAATGCCTGGCGATGATTCCGGGCACTTCGCGTTCTGGATCGACGATTATCGGTGGGTTGCTGTTTGGTCTGTCACGTAAGGCTGCCACGGAGTTTTCGTTCTTTCTGGCGATGCCGACCATGGTCGGTGCCGCAGTGTATTCAGGCTATAAGTATCGGGACCTGTTTCAGGCTGGCGATCTGCCAGTGTTTGCGCTGGGTTTCGTCGCGGCGTTCTTTTTCGCCATGATCGCTGTACGCGGTTTGCTCAAGTTCATCGCCAGCCACAGTTACGCCGTATTCGCCTGGTACCGGATCGGATTCGGTTTGCTGATTCTGGCAACGTGGGTATTCGGCTGGGTTGACTGGAGCGGGGCTGCAGCGCTCTGACATTTGCACCAGGCTTGCAGGACATGCAGCCTGGTCCGCAGGGCGCGGTTAACCGTTAACGCCCCTCAAGCAGCCCCGCCGCTTGATCCAGCAAGGCCAAAGGCTCTTTGGCCTTGTGGATATCCACCGACAACAACTGCCGGAACTTGCGCGCCCCCGGGAACCCGGTGCCCAGCCCCAACACATGTCGGGTGATGTGGTGCATCGAACCACCGGCATCGATATGCGCTGCAATATAAGGCCGCAACTGCGCCAACGCCTCGGCGCGGCTGATCACCGGCGCCGTGCTGCCAAACAGCTGTTGATCCACCTCGGCCATCACATAAGGGTTGTGATACGCCTCGCGGCCCAGCATCACGCCATCGAAGGTCTGCAAATGTTCGTGGCAGGCTTCCAGCGTCTTGATCCCGCCGTTGAGAATGATCTCCAGCTCCGGAAAGTCTGCCTTCAATCGCGCCGCCACGTCATAACGCAGGGGTGGAATGTCGCGGTTTTCCTTGGGTGACAACCCCTCCAGGATCGCAATCCGCGCGTGCACGGTAAAACTGGTGCACCCGGCATCCCGCACCGTGCCGACGAAATCACACAGCTCCTCGTAGCTGTCCCGCCCGTTGATCCCGATACGGTGCTTGACCGTCACCGGAATCGACACCGCATCACGCATCGCCTTCACACAATCGGCCACCAACTGCGGATGTCCCATCAGGCACGCGCCGATCATATTGTTCTGCACCCGATCGCTCGGGCAGCCGACATTCAGGTTCACCTCGTCGTAACCATGCTCCTGCGCCATGCGCGCACACGCGGCCAGGTCCAGCGGCACGCTACCGCCAAGCTGCAACGCCAGCGGGTGCTCGGCCTCGTTGTGCCGCAGAAAACGCTCGTGATCGCCATTGAGCAGGGCACCGGTGGTGACCATTTCGGTATAGAGCAGGGCGTTCTTCGACAGCAGACGCAGGAAATAGCGGCAGTGGCGGTCGGTCCAATCCATCATGGGCGCAACAGAAAACCTCCTGGATACCGAATTTGTTGGATAGGCTAGGTTTTCTGTGGGTTTCATCGGCATTTAGCTACTTCTCATTTGCTACGACTTACTACGGTTTTTGCTTAGTGTTGAGAGAGCCTTGCTGCAATGTAGCAACGCAAACCACTCGTGCAGCAAAATCCAAGGGATCAATCACCGTTCGCAAGCGCAAGAATGGCTCTGCAGCGTACACCGCACAGATCCGCATCAGGCAAAGGGTGTGACAGTTTATCAGGAAAGCCAGGCTTACGATCGCAAGACCACGGCCCAAGTCTGGCTCGGGCGGCGCGAAACTCAGTTGGCTGCTTGCCGAGTTTGGATCGATTGTGCCGCAAGGAATCACCCGCATTGCTACGCGACCCCCGAGTCGTAATCGAAGGTGCGGCTTATGAGCTACCGGTCTCGTTCCGGCAGCTTATAGAGCGATTGATCGAGCACTTTCAGGTGCTGGAAAAAGAAGTCGAGGAGATGAGTCGCGGATCAAGGCATGGCACCGGGCCGACGAGATCAGCCGCAATTGAGGCGTTGACCGGCAGGGAGCGTCCATATGCGCCGGCATGCTTGGGCGCGCGATTACCTGATGCGTCGAAACCCCTCGGCCTCCCGTTTCCGGGGTGCCGAGAGCAATAAAGCCGGTAACGCCAGTCAGATTTTACTGAAATTGACACAGCAGTAGCCCATATCGTCCTTCTGCTGCGCCTGCCGGAAATCATACGGCACCCATTCGCAGCGCGTGACCAGGCCTGGGCTATTCAGTCCTTTGAGAAATGGCAGCAGCCTGCCGTTACTCAAGTCGCCACCGTAGCCAATCTCAGACACGTAGAGCACGTGGATAGGTTTCTTGTCGCGCAAAAAGGCAAAATATGTCATGTGGTCCACTACGACATTTTCTGCCGACTCTGCAGGGATGCCACATGACGTCCCCAGCTTACTGATTGAATCCAAATGAAGCTGAGTCCCCAGCACCGGAATCGAAAGCGGCTGCCCTGGCAAACTCGATTGAGCGAAGGAGGAGTTGCGTGTAATGCCAGGGGTCACGAGGGTTAACAGTGTCACCATCGACGCCATGGATAGCAGCAACAACAGTGAATAGGCTGTTAACGTGAGGGGGTTACTCGGCTTCACTGCGCGCCGGGAATGCATCAAAAGGGCGGTGATGATGATCGACACAGGCATGAATTGAATGCCTGCATAAAAATTCTGGATGTTGTAAAAAAACGCATTGATTAAATCCGCGCCGACCAACAATAGCGCCAGCACGACAGGCGCAGTTACTTGGCGGCGAACCACTTGCAACAGAAATACCAGGATGCTTACAACGTGGATTCCGATAATAAACGCGTACAGGGAATAATAAATGGCAAGATTGAGGTACGGCAACAATTCAAAGCTGTCAACGATAGGAGGCAACCAGCCTGATTGAAAAGTGGCATTAAAGGTCAGATGTATCAGCAGCCGGTCAGGAAAGCTTATTAAATTGTTGTATGCGGCGCTGACAAACTCAACTGGTGCAGAGAACAACATACCCGGTAACAATGTGTTGGCCGCCAGCATTTTTTGAATGTACGGCGCATCCTGACAGCCCGCCAGCGCATTGAAATAGTGAAAGTTCTGAACGCACAGAACCACGACGAACAGCCACAAACCATAGCGAATCGCTTTGTGGTAGTTTGCCGTCGCCAACCACACGGCCGCTAGCGCGAATGGCGCATAGAACATGCTCTTGGGGTGCGCATAGAAAAATAACGTCAGCAACAATGCAAGTCCGGCAGTCATCGCCACCTGCGCGCGCGCAGACTTCCGCTCCTTGAAGAAGAGTGCCAACAAACAAAACACCAGGATCGGCAGCATCAGAAATTGTTCAGGACGCGACAAGACCCACAGATAGGGTAGGACACCCAGTGAAGCCACCGCGACCAATCCAGCGAAACGCTGAAGAGCCCCTCCAGCATCACGCGCCTGCGTCAAGCACCAATAAGCGAGCAAGGCAAACCAGATCAGCGATAAAGTAATACCGCTCACTCTCAAGCCAAAAGGACCCAGGTGGGCATAGATCGCCGACAGTAATATGCCGGCCGGATAGAATATCCATGAAACTGTCCGCCCTACAGTTGTTGTGCATTGTGGATAAAGAGTAACTGCATTCCCGCCCTCCAGAAAGAGCCGCGCAACCCTGAATTTTGTCATGACTTCATCGGAGTAAACCGGAAGAAATACCCCGCTGAGTAATACAGCAAAGAACAATGCCAGAACAATTATTGGAATTTTATTTGTTAAAACATCTCTCATTCTTCAACACCCGGTCGATTTAAAAATCGATTATTCCATCTTCGTCAGTAAAGGTTTATTAATCGGCGCCAATGATAGCCCAATCCCGGCGTTGGACCTACATTGCATCCATCGAACCTGAAAGCTCTCTGGAAACCCCGAGTAAGTCCTTGGATGTGCTGAAATGCGCTCTGACTGCCTGAAGCGAGCCCCGCATGAGCGAGATGAGATTTTCCGACTTCGAATATGCCTGCAAGTGTGAGCAAACCCGGCATGAGCGTTTTCTGGCTGAAATGGATCGGGTGGTGCTTCATCTGCTGCAAAACTGGTTTGCATTGGGCGATCCGGCGATGGAAGAGGCGTTTTATAAAATCACTTCGTTGCGCCAGTTCGCCCGGTAATCCCTCATTTTTAGTACTCGCCAGAAGTAGCGGTCAGGTCATTGGTGTGCTGAGCGGTTAGTGCATTTAGCTACTGGTAACGATGTACCGTGCATCCAATGTCATGGGTGCAGCTACGCAGTGTGCAGATCAGCAATTGCACGCTGCGTGTTCCCTTCAGGAAATGGCGCGCTGTAGCGAGTCGACGATACCTGCCTGTTGCTCCTTTGTCAGCCCCACCCACAGTGGCAAGCGAATCAAGCGCTCCGACAGGGTGTCTGTATTTGTCATCGCGCCATGTTTTCGGCCATAGCGCAGTCCTGCCGGTGAGGAATGCAGCGGAACGTAATGGAACACCGGGTGGATATTGTCGTGTTTAAGCTTCTCTAGCGTGCGTTGGCGATCGATGCCGGGAGCAAGCAAGACATAGTACATGTGTGCATTGTGTGTGCAATCTGCCGGAATGATCGGGCGGCGTACTGCACCTGTCAATTCAAGCCCTTCGAGCACTTGGTGATAGTGGTTCCAGCTATCCAGGCGATTTTGTGTAATTGACTGTGCCTCTTCCAGCTGCGCCCAAAGAAAAGCGGCGGTCAATTCACCTGGCAGGTAGGAAGAACCGACTTCCTGCCAGGTGTACTTGTCCACTTCACCTCTGAAGAATCGGCTTCGGTCCGTACCTTTCTCTCGAATAACCTCGGCGCGTAATGACAGTGCCGGGTCGTTAACCAATAGCGCGCCCCCTTCGCCGGATATCACGTTCTTGGTTTCGTGGAAGCTATATGCGCCCAGATCACCAATACTGCCCAAGGCTCTTCCTTTATAGGAGGCCATGACCCCCTGCGCAGCGTCCTCAACCACGTGGAGACCGTGCCGGCGGGCGATCTCCATAATCGTGTCCATTTCGCATGCGACGCCAGCGTAGTGAACCGGAACGATTGCCTTGGTGCGAGGTGTAATCGCAGCCTCGATCAAGCGCTCGTCCAGATTCAGTGTGTCGTTTCTGATATCGACAAACACCGGTATTCCACCGCGCAATACAAAAGCGTTAGCAGTGGAGACGAAGGTGTAGGAGGGCATGATGATCTCATCCCCAGGTTCAATATTCAGCAATAGGGCTGACATCTCCAGAGCAGCAGTGCAAGAGTGCGTCAACAATGCCTTTTCGCTGTTGGTGTGCTGTTCAAGCCACTGATGGCAGCGTCGAGTGAAGGGGCCGTCACCAGCAAGCTTATTAAGGAACTTCGCTTCTGCAATATAGTAAAGTTCCTTTCCCGTCATGTAAGGGCGATTGAAGGGAATTTTAAAGTCGCTCACTGTAGGTCTCCAGATTATCGTTTTTTGGCTAACAGCAAGAGTGAGCCGCCGAGGGGAAAGGTGATACCTGCCTTCAAAAGGCCAAACTCTATCTTCATAACGAACTCAAGGAGTCGATTGGTCCGGTCAGAAATATCGAGCTCGCTGTTTACTTCCGCATTTTTTTGACCGGGGCGCTGTCGTGCCAGCCACAGCCAGCGATGCTGGGGGGCGGTCTGCAATAGCTGGCCATCCTTATGCGGTGCGCGGGAAAGATTCGCCAGCACCTGTTCATCTTCATCGATATGTTCGATGACATCAAAAGCGCCAATTCCATCAAATCGCTCGGCATCGTTCATGGCACGCGCCTCCAGCTTTTCTAAGCTTGCGCTGGGCACGTGTCGACGTACGTGCATCAGGCCTTTATCGAAAGACTCGGTGCCGGAGAGTATCGTTTCGGGATACTCCTGGTGAATCCCTTCCAGCACAAAGCTGCGTGCCTCTGCCAGGGCAAGCGCCTCAAAGGCGGACTTGGGGAACGGGGTGCGATCTGGGGGCATCAATGTGGCTCTCTGTTTTAGTTTTTGTCCTTCTGGCGATTTTCCCGAATAGTATCCCACAAATAAATAAAGCCACCGCAAGTGGCAGGGATCAGCGCCATTAGAATGTAGTTTGCCAGGGAGGCGCCCACGGCTATATTGGCTGGTACGTCCAGTAGGCCATAAAAATAAACAAAAAAACCTTCGCGTACCCCAAGCCCGCCCACTGTTATTGGAACCATGGTCAGGATGGCGATGACTGGATAGAGAGCAAAGTGCTGAATGAAGGGGATGTCATAGCCATAGGCACGAAATACCAGATAAACTACCGATATCAGAGATATTTGATAACAGCAGATAAAAAGCAGGGATGACGTGAGCGCCTGCCGGTAGGGGAAGTTTATCGTGCTGGCATGAAGCTTTTGAATATACACCAGCAATAGAGTAAGTAACGGGTTTTTGACGGTGCGGCGGCTATAAAGTGCATGAATTTTTTTGCTGGTCAATATAATCTGGGTCACTACTGCTATGCTGCTGACGACTCCGACGGTCATGATGAGCAGCGTGTAGTTGTCTGATGCAGGTAAGAAGGGCAGGGCAAAAAGGGTAAAGGTACATAACACCAATAGTCCAATCATGCGCTCAATAATTACCGTACTGCCTGCGGTACCCCGCTTTTTCGGGTGGCGTCGTTCGATGTGAAGCATACGAAAGGCATCCGCTCCCTGTGTTGAGGGTAAAATCAAACCTTGAAATTGAGAGACCAGATTTATTTTCCAGAGGTTTGTTAACGCTTCGTCAATCGAATTGAGCCGCAGGAACACTTGCCAGCGGTTGGCAGAAAAAAAAGAACTCAAAGTGATTGGGATAACAGCAGCCAGCGCAAGGTAGTGCCATGCTGTAATGTCGCTGATTAATGCCGTTAGCTTAAGGTCAAATGTGTGTATGAGAAATGCATAGATAAAAATTACGATCAACAACTTCAAAAGCATTAAAGGCATGCTGGGTGCTCAACGTAGGAGGGTGACGCTAACGTTGTGTCGATAATAGGTTGGCGAGCCCTGTCACGGTCGAGAACAGCATGAGGGAGAGTGAACATACTGTCTGCCTCCCTCCCTTACATGACAAGGGATGTCGGTTATTGCAGTTTTGATTTTATGTAGTCGGCCAGGTCATTGATGGATTTAAGGTCTTCAATATCCTCGTCAGGGATCTCGATGGCGTAGTGATCCTGGATAGACAGAATGATGTTGAACATGCCGAGAGAGTCAATGCCCTGGTCGCTCAGGTTGATGTTGTCGCGCAGCGTTGAGGCATCTGCTACAACATCAGCCTGGGAAATAATGTTGATAAGTTGTTCTTTTGTCTGGGGCATGGTTAGTGTTTCATCGTGTAGGTGTTGAAGTTACCCCGGCCGGTACGTTTGTACTGCGGGAGGAGCTTAGTGGCATTGCTGGCAGTTGACGAGGTTGTCTGCAGGCCACTGAGCTGAACGGTGGTCATGTTGCCACACTCCATGCAACAAAGGGGGCCTGCTCTGTTGCCTGCTTCAAAAAGATGCAGGACATTAGCATCTGTCGAGAGAGGTGTGTAGTGTTGGCCGTCGAGCCATAAGCCTCGCTGAATTGGTACCTCGCCTTACTGCAAGGTTCGTATGCTGGCGGTAGGCTACTCGACTTTGAGGGCACTGAAATAGAGCATGCCGATATGATCTGCATTGAGCTGGATGCGACTACGGGTCAATCGGGTGCCCAGCGTCTGCTCAAGTGTCAGCTCTACCCCGCTCAAGCCAAAGCACGGCGGCCACTTCGGGCTTTCCCAGCGACAGAAAACCCACTGGCTGCCACTGGGTATGCTCAACTCCTTGAGATGCAGTGCCTTGTTCATGGATACCAGTACTTCGATCGGAGAG
Organism: Pseudomonas sp. Pseusp3; assembly: GCF_047304225.1. NCBI lineage: Bacteria > Pseudomonadati > Pseudomonadota > Gammaproteobacteria > Pseudomonadales > Pseudomonadaceae > Pseudomonas > Pseudomonas sp. Pseusp3. Next base: position 107,491 of record NZ_JBGLYV010000003.1, read on the forward strand.
AAGTCATCTGGCATGGTCGTCAGGCTCACTGACCGATGGGCGGGTGTGAAAACACATTGTTTTTCAACCAGTGACTCGTCGTAAGCACGTCGTGTATCGGCGCAACCTTCGCCTTGAATCAATTTGCCTTCATGATCAATACCATCGAGTTGAAAGGTGAAGGTAGCGACAGCCTCACCCGGCAATGATCGAGGGGTTGATCTCGGCCACCAGTGACAGGTGAGTAGATGTCTGGTCATTGTACTGATTCTGAAGTCCAGCTTTTCGATGCGTGCGTGCGGTGCGTGGCGAGTGATTGCCTGCATCGCGGCATTGAGCATGTCGGCCCCTTGTATGTAGGTTCGTTCGCCTTTGAATCCCAGTGATAGCTCGATGGAGTGCATCACTTTTGTTTCCTGAGGTGGGCTGTCATGTTGGTCCTGTGATTGATTGCGAAGTTTCCGGAGACGACGCTGTTTGGCGCGATGTCGCCGATGACGACCGAGCCCATTTTTATTTGTACCGCGTCGCCAATCACAAGGCCCTGTGCGATGGAGCAAGAGGCACCAACCCATGCACCGGCCCCCAGGCGTGTGCGTCCTGCAATAACAGTATTGCCGGAAATCACCGAGTTCTTGCCAATCACGGCGCCATGACCAACATTGGTCATGATGCCGATCTGGCAATTTTCGCTGATGGTTGTCGGTTGCTGGAACAAGGACCTGGCGATTACTGCGCCAGCAAGTATCTGGCAACCCGATTCAATGCGTACACCGCCCTGATGTTTGACCACCATCAGCGTGCCGTTGTCGTTGCGTAGCGTGATCAAGCCCTCGGCGCCTACCACCGCATTTGAACCGATGTAGACATTGTCCCCGATCTCGACAGGGCCTTCGATCACCACATTTGCTGAAATTTCGACATTGTTACCCAGTGTGGCCAGTGGCGAGATAACGGCGCTGGGGTGCAGCGTGCAATTTTTGCCGATGGTCGGTGCTTGCGCAGTTGCGCACTTTTTTTCTTCACTCAAACGGTTGTAGAGGTGAAAAAAAGAAGCGCGTGGGTCGGCACAGAACACAATTGATTTTTCAGTCGCTAATTCTTCATTTTTCAAACTTTCGGGGCACAGGGCACACGCGACGTTGGGTGTAGCCAAGGCTTTTTGCAAATAGTGCAAGTTCTGACAGTACACCAGTGCGCCAGGTGTTTGCGCATCGATTTCGTCGAGGTGTGCAAAGACCCCATCGTTTAAAATGTGTTCAGCAGGGAAGTAATCCACGACGCGGTAAGCGGATGTCATCATTACTCCACATGCTCTTCAATAATGGGGAACTGACTAAGGTGGGTTGCATTTTCGACCAGTCTTCCGAGGTACTCGCCTTGCACACCCAGTGCCAGAAGGATGTTACCGGCGAGGAATGACAGCAAGATCGCCAGCGATGCCCAGCCTGGTACTACATGATCGGTCAGGAGGGTGCGCAGCAGAACATACATGGCGAAAAAAATGCTCGACGCGCTGACCAAAAAGCCCCAGATCGACACATAGCGAAGTGGCAACAGGGAATAATTGACGATAAGGAACGAAAGCGTTTTGAACATCTTGCCAAGGGTGTAAGTGCTCGGGCCGCCATCGGCGCGCGGCGCGTGGCGAATGCTCACGTTCGCCATCATGCTGACGGGCACCGAATTAAAAAGCATCGCGGCGATATGTGGGTGGGAACCCTGATACCTGACGAGCTGTTTTGCCACCTGTTGACTCATGGCCCTGTAGCTCGAGAGGCTGAAACCGGTCGGTTTGCCCATGACCTTGCTAACCAGTTTCTGGTTGATGCGCGAAGCAATGTTGCGCCAGGCGCTGTGCTGTTTTTCAGCCATCGGGATCTTTCCGATGACGACATGCTTGCCGGCTTGAAGTTGATCAATAAACAGTGGGAGGTCTTCGGGGAAACACTGAAGGTCATCGTCGATTGTCACGACAAAGCGTTTGCAGGCATAGCCGATGCCGCACAGCGTGGCATGTTGTTGCCCCTTGTTCTTCGCGAAGCGAACGACTTTGACTCTGCGGTCTTGTTCGTGAAGTGCCAGAGCTGCAAGCCACGTCTGGTCCGGGCTCGCGTCATCGACAAGAATAATCTCCCAGTCGTCGCAAATCTGATCAAGAGTCGCGCGCGCGCGTTCGTAAAATTGCGGGAGCGTACTAGCGCTTTTATAAACGGGTACCACCAAGCTTACTGAGACGGTTTTATTATTCACCTTGAGCCTCATCCTGATCATTCGATTGTGCGATGACGCATGCTGCTAACGCGTCCTGCCTGGACTTACAGGCTTGTAGAGTTGTTGTTTGCTACTTGGCATCACGTGCAGAGGGGGGGATGCCATATGCCAACCGATTGGTAATCCTCAGGGAACCGGCCACCGAACACATGAACTGCATTACCGCTCATGTAAAGTGGGCCATCAGGCTCTACCAGCAACCAGGTGTCGGACAACTGTGTACAGGGCACCGAACGAGGCATGTTGATAGGTCGCTTAAAGGCGCGGATTTTAAGCTATGGGGGGAAGGGTGTCACGGTGCTGGAACCTTTACCTCTCGTTTTCAATCTGTTCGGGGGTGTAGTGGTCTTCAGTCTGGCGTTGTCGATTCAGCAACTGGCTGTGGTGGGGGAGTTGTTAGTGAATCGAACATTGGACAATGTCGATCCGCAAGGCAGTGGGGGTGAAATATCGCCAGGTGCACACGTTTCCTGAACCAACGCTGTCGCCCCACAAAATTTCATGATCCCCGGCACAGACGAGGCATAGGATGACCGCCAAATGTCATGTCCCCGCGCCTCAATCCACAGGAGTAGAAAAATGATCGCAAACCTCGTCAAAGTTTCGCTGATCGCCGGTGCTTTGTTGTTGAGCGCCTGTTCGGGCGTGAGCTCCCGTAGCGATTATTCGGTCGACTCCGTGCAGCCAGCCGGCTTTGGTCCGGGGCCGACCAGCAGCAACCCCGGCAAGATGAATTTCCATGGCAGTGCGCTCGGCAATAGCTTCGGCGAATACGGCTCGGGTTTGCTGCACGACGACTGATACGGGAACCGCAATGAAGAAGGGCGCTCCTCTGGGAGCGCCCTTTTTTGTGCGGGAAACAACGATCGGTTATTTCGCGCCGGGCACGGCCAGCCACTGCCGCAGAATCTTCTGGTAGTTGCCCGTAGCCTTGGCCAGGTGCAGCCACTGGTCGACGTACTGTTTCCAGGTGATGTCGTCCCGGGGCAGCAGGTAGGCTTTTTCGCCGTATTGCATGTAGTGCGTCGGGTTGACTGCGCACAGACCCGGTTTGAGCTTCTGCTGATACAGCGCCTCCGATGCATCGGTGATCATCACGTCGGCCTTTTTATCCAGCAGTTCCTGAAAAATGCTGATGTTGTCGCGCAACTGCAGTTGCGCCTGGGGCAGGAAGGCGTGGACAAACGCCTCGTTGGTGCCGCCGGCAGGTTCGACCAGGCGAACCGAGGGCTGGTTGATCTGGTCGACGGTCTGGTACAGCGCCTGGTCTTCGCAGCGCACCAGCGGGATTTTGCCGTCGACGTCCAGGGCGGTGCTGAAGAAGGCTTTTTTCTGCCGTTCCAGGGTGACCGAGATGCCGCCCATGGCGATGTCGCACTTGCCGGCGAGCATGTCGGGCATCAGGGTTTTCCAGGTGGTGGGCACCCACTCGACCTTGACGCCCAGGCTTTCGGCCAGGGTGCGGGCCATGGCGATGTCGATGCCGGAATACTCGCCGTTCTCGGCTTTGAAGGTGTAGGGCTTGTAGTCGCCGGTGGTGCAAACGCGCAGTTGTCCCTGTTGCATGACGCTGTCCAGATGCGAAGGTTCTGCCTGGGCGCCAAGGGAAAGTTCGAGCAGGCCGCCGAGCATCATTGCTCTTGTGCTGTTTTTCATTGTTATCGGGCTTTTGTGCTGGTGTGGGGTTGAAGCGGGGGAGTGTAGTGAATCTTTCACCGGTGTGAAAAATCAACGTCCCCCTGAAGATTGCTCATTCCCCTTCCGGGCTCAATGTCCCCAACCATGCCACCAACCCCACAATCAATACCGCAGCAGCCATCTCGACTACCACGCTGCGCCGAAGGGCAAGGGCCGCCACGCGATATTGGCCCTCTCGCAACGACCGCTCCAGCAGGGGCCCAAGATGAAAGCGGTTCAATGCCGCCAGCACCAGCATCCCGGCAAACAGCAGCACTTTGATCGCCAGCAAAATTCCGTAGTGGCCGAATAAAACCTCATCGAGTTTCGGTCCTACGATGAACAGGTAGTTCACCACGCCCGTCACGGTGATGATCACAACGATCAAGGCACCAACAAGTTCAAATCGCCTGACTGCGCGAGCCAGCAAGCGAATGTTTGCTGGCGATTGCAGGGCGCGAGTTTTAGCCATCAGGGCAAACGCCAGCAACGCGCCGAGCCAGGCGCCCGCCGCCAACAGGTGCAGGATGTCCGCTGCAAAGTGCCAGAAACGGCGACCGCCTTCGTCCATGGCGCCATGCCCGCTCCAGGCCAGGCTCGCGAGGGCGATGCCGCCGGCAGTGGCGGCGATCACCAGGCTGATGCCGGGGGCGCGCGGGTTGAGCATCAAGGCCAATCCCGCGACCGCTAATGCAATCATCCGCACGGCCCAGGCCAAACCGACTTCTGTCTCCAGCAGCATCATCTCGATGTGAGGGCGCAACTCGGCAATGTCTGATTCGCCGCTCATGGCGCGGACCATCAGTACCATGCCAGCGAAGGACAGCAGCGCGCCGAGCCCGGCTGTTCCCGTCAACAATCGGCGAAACGGCAGCACCGTCCCGGATAGCCGTTCCTGTCCTTTAAAGCTGAAAAGCCCGAACAACGCCACGCCAAACAACAGCATCAAATCCACATACAACACAAACCGCAGCACGACGTTGGCCGATTCGCTCATCGATCATTTCACTTTGAACGTGACGTTGCCGGTGATCGGGTGGGTGTCCGACGACACCGCGCGCCATTCGACCTTGTAAGTGCCGGCAGTCAAGGGTGCTGTCGGCATGATGAACATGGTCTTCGGATCACTGCCGCCGCTGACTTTGGCCTTGACCGGCATCGGGGCGTGGGCCATGCCGGACATTTCGGTCATCAGCAGTTTTGCGCCGGAAAACTGAGTGACGAGGTTTTCGGAAAAGTGCAGTTCGATCTTGTCGGGTGACGCACCTTCGACGCCTTCCGCCGGAGTGGAGGAGAGCAGTTTGGGATGCGCTTGAGCGAGGCTGCTCATGAGCAGGCCAGTGATCAGCGCGATGGCGACGGTGGTGGGTTTGATGAGGCGCATGCAAGGTCCTTTACCGCTTGAAGCGGTTGTTGTTGGTTTGAGGTGAATCTGTTCAGAACCACAGCCGAATGCCGAGCACCAGGCGTGCTTCGCTGCGGTCCTCGCCTTCGTCGTTGGCAAAGTCGGCGGTGTTGCCGTAGGTGCGGTTCCAGGTGACGCCGAGGTAGGGTGCGATTTCCCGGCGGATTTCGTAGCGCAGGCGCAGGCCGGCTTCTGTGTTGGACAGCCCCGCGCCGATGCCTCGTTGCGGATCGTTTTTACCGTAGGCGTTGAGTTCGACGGTCGGCTGCAGGATCAGCCGATTGGTCAGCAGGATGTCGTAGTCGCCTTCCAGCCGCACGGCGCTCTGGCCGCCTTCGCCAATGAAGGCTGTGGCTTCGGCTTCGAAGTTGTACAGCGCCATGCCTTGCACGCCGAGCGCGGCCCAGGTTTGCGGGGCGCCGGGCTTGAAGTCCTGGCGCACGCCGCTGACGACGTCCCACCAGGGGGAAATGGCGTGGCCCCACAGGGCCTGGATTTCCGCGTCTTCGGTCACGCCGTTGCTGCGTTCGCCTTCGGAGCGCAGCCACAGGCGATCAATGTCACCGCCGACCCAACCGGACAAATCCCAGGCCAGGGTGCTGCCATCGTCGGCGTCCTGCCATTCCAGTTTGTCGGCGAGGAAAAACGAATTGAGCGTGTTGTCATGTACGTGGTGACCGGCGGGATCGGCATACACCGCAGCGCGATCGGCATCGGTCAGCCGCGGAATCGGCGTGCGACTTTCACTGGGCGCGGCGGGCTGCATCTGGCCTTCGTCCATGCTTTGCATCTGGCTGTGATCCATGCCTTGCATCTGGCCGTGGTCCATCTGGCTGTGATCCATGCCTTGCATCTGGCCGTGGTCCATCTGGCTGTGATCCATGCCTGGCATGTCATCGCTGGCGGCCATCGCCGTCGAGGTCGCGAGGGCGAAAAAAAACGGGGTGAATCGAATCATGGGGTGCGCCTCATTCTTCCACGCGAACTTCACGGAACATGCCCATTTCCATGTGGTACAGGAGATGGCAGTGATAGGCCCAGCGGCCGAGCGCATCGGCAGTGACCCGATAGCTGCGCCGGGAACCCGGTGGCATGTCGATGGTGTGTTTGCGCACCATGAACTGGCCGTTCTCGTCCTCGAGGTCGCTCCACATTCCATGCAGGTGGATGGGGTGCATCATCATCGTGTCGTTGACCAGCACGATCCGCAGTCGCTCGCCGTACTTGAGGCGCAGCGGCTGTGCATCGGAGAACTTCACGCCGTTGAACGACCAGGCGAATTTTTCCATGTGCCCGGTCAGGTGCAGTTCCAGGGTGCGGCCGGGCTCGCGGCCGTCGGGGTCGTCGAAGGTGCTGCGCAGGTCGGAATAGGTGAGGACGCGACGACCGTTGTTGTGCAGGCCCATGCCGGGGTCGTCGAGTTTCGGCGAGGTGGACATGGCTTGCATGTCCACCAGCGGGTTGTCGCTTTCCGAGGCAGGGTGGGCCTGCATGCCGGGCATGTCGCCCATGGCCATGGTGCTGTGATCCATGCCCGCCATGCTGCCGTGGTCCATGCCGCCCATGCCCATGTCATCCATGGTCACCAGGGGGCGCGGGTCCAGTGGTGGCAGCGGCGCAACCTGTCCGGTCTTCACCGCCAGGGTGCCCCGTGCGTAGCCGGTGCGATCCATCGCCTGGGCGAACAGGGTGTAGGCCGCTTCGGTCGGTTCGACGATGACGTCGAAGGTTTCCGCCACGGCAATGCGAAACTCGTCGACGCTCACCGGTTTGACGTGCAGGCCATCGGCGGCGACCACGGTCATTTTCAGGCCGGGGATGCGCACGTCGAAGTAGGTCATGGCCGAGCCGTTGATGAAGCGCAGCCGCAGCTTTTCCCCCGGGCGGAACACTCCGGTCCAGTTCGTGTCCGGTGCCTGGCCGTTCAACAGGTAGGTGTAAGTGGCGCCGCCGACGTCCGCCAGGTCAGTGGGGTTCATCTTCATCCCGGCCCACATTTTGCGATCGGCGACGGTCGGCCCCCAGCCTTTTTCGCTGACGTCGTGGATGAAGTCGCCCACGGTGCGTTTGTTGAAGTTGTAGTAATCGGACTGTTTTTTCAGGGTCTTCATCAGGCCGACCGGGTCTTCGTCGGTCCAGTCGCTGAGCATCACCACGTAGTCGCGGTCGTACTGGAATGGCTCCGGGTCCTTGGCGTCGATCACCAGCGGACCGTAGACGCCGGATTGCTCCTGAAGCCCCGAATGGCTGTGATACCAGTAGGTGCCGTTCTGCCGCACGATGAACTGGTAGACGTACAGGCCGCCCGGCTCGATGCCCTTGAAGCTCAGCCCCGGCACGCCGTCCATGTTGGCTGGCAGCAGGATGCCGTGCCAGTGAATCGACGTGCTGTCCTTGAGCTTGTTGCGCACCCGCAGCGTCACCGTATCGCCTTCGCGCCAGCGCAACAGCGGGCCGGGAATGCCGCCGTTGATGGTCATCGCGGTGCGTGGCTGCCCGGTGAAGTTGACCGGGGATTCGCCGATGAACAGGTCGAAATCGTTACCGGCCAACACCTGCGGTTCGCCGGGACTGTTGAGCGCCCAGACCGGCGTGCGCCATAACCCGAGGCCGCCGAAGAGCCCGCCGATGGCCAGCCCTTTGACGAAGGTGCGTCTTGAAGTGTGGGAGTGCATGCCGTGTGTTCCGCCCGTCAGCCTGTTGAACTTGTCGACGAGGCTAGCGGGCGGTGCCTTTCAGCAGGCTGAGGCGGGGATTACAGTTTTGACAGGTGGGGGCGTTGCTTACTGGCGTGAAGTGGACTTTTCCCTTGAGGCCACAGTGTCGCTGCCGCAGTTGATGTAGGAAGACGATTTCAACCAGCGCTGGTCCGGGTAGTAGGAAAACAACAACTGCCCGTCCTTCATCGAATCGATCAGCCGATGGGCAATCGCCGGTCTCACGGCCGGGCAACCCAGGCTGCGGCCAATCCGGCCGTTGGCGCGGGCCAGCACCGGGCTGACATAGGGCGCGCCGTGAATGACGATGGCCCGGTCATAGGCGTTATCGTTGAAGCCGGGCTCCAGGCCTTCCATGCGCAGCGAGTAACCGTTCTGGCCGAGGTAGCTCTCTTGTGTGCGGAACAGGCCGAGGCTGGTGGCGTGGCTTTCGTTGCGGTTGGAGAACAGCGTGGCCATGTTTTCGCCGCTGTTGCGGCCATGGGCGACCAGTTCGTGAAACAGCAACTTGCGTCGTTTAAGGTCGAATACCCACAGGCGTTGTTCGGTCGAGGGCAGGGAATAATCGATCACTGCCAGCCTTTGGGCTGGGGCGATACCCTGGGCGCGGCTGCATTGAGTGGCGCGAACGGCCAGGGCAATCACTTTGGCGTCGGCGCCTGGCGCTGCTTTGACCAGCGCGTTTTCAAGCGAATCGGCGTAGGCTGACGTTACTGAAAGGCACGTCAGTAAAATGGCAAATAAAAGGCCAAAGCGGTTTAGCGCCATAGTCGGGTCTCATCATGATAATTTCGAGTCTAGCAGCGAGCGGAAAGTTGGCCGCTTGAAACGGGGGATTAAGGATTATCCATGGTGCAGTTAACAAGGTCATTCGTCATAAGCCGCATATTTTTTATGGGCTTTCTGATCAGCGGTGCGGCGATTGGGCAAACTTCGCCGATTGAGCCGGTATCTGCGGCGAGCAGCACAATCGATGCCGCGGCCCCCGACGACGTGGTCGGCCAGGCGATTCAGGCGACGCTGGAACCGCTGCGTTCGGCCTTTCCGCCGTTGCTCACGTCCAGGCGCCATCAGCGTGTGGATGTCAGCCGGGTGGTGCTGGATTTCTATATGCATCGCAACTATCGCGCGGCGTGGACGGACGACCGTGATGTGGCCCAGTTACTCAAGAGCCTCGAAGACACCCGGATCGACGGCCTGAATCCGGCGGATTTCCGCATCTCCGAACTCGCCCAGGCCCATCAATCGCTGATGGCCGCCGCGCCTTCCACGGCGCAACGGGCGATGTTCGACATGGCGGCCACCCGCACGTTCATCACCGCACTGCTGCAACTGCGACGGGGCAAGGTCGATCCGTCGCGGCTGGACATTCACTGGAACTTCGACCCAGCCGGCGGCGCCCGCGAGGACATGAACAACCTGTTCGCCGCCCTCGATACCCATGACGTGGCACGCGCATTCGCCGAGGCGCCTCCTCAGGAAGAGATTTACCGCAACTTGCGTGAAGGCCTGGCCCGGTTGCGCCAGGTCCGTGACGCGGGCGGCTGGCCGAAAGTCACCGAAGGGCAATCGCTCAAGCCCGGCATGGACGGGGTGGCTGTCGCCCAATTGCGTGCGCGCCTGGTGGCGGGCGGTTACCTGAACCCGCACCTGTCGAAAAAAACCGGTTACGACGACAAGGTCGTTGCCGCGGTGAAGAAATACCAGGCCGAGCAATACCTGGGAGCCGATGGCGTGGCGGGGGCGGCGACGCTGGCGGCGCTGAACGTGCCGGTCGAGGCGCGGATCGATCAGGTGCGGGTCAACATGGAGCGTGCCCGCTGGCTGTTGTACAAGCTTCAGGGCACGTTCGTGATCGTCGATATCGCCGGATACAAGGTGGCGATGTACCGCGACGGCCTGCCGATCTGGCGTTCGCGGGTGCAGGTCGGTAAACCGGTGCGCAGTACGCCGGTGTTCCAGGCCGAAATCACCTACGTCACGTTCAACCCGACCTGGACCGTGCCGCCGACCATCCTCAAGCAGGACGTGATTCCGAAAGTCCAGAACGATCCGGGTTATCTGGCGGCCAACCGGATTCGCGTGTTCGATCGCGAAGGCAATGAGCTCGATCCGTCGAGCGTTGACTGGAGTAACCCGCGAGGCATCCACCTGCGTCAGGATGCCGGGCCTGACAGCTCGCTGGGGCAGGTGGTGATCCGCTTCCCCAACGACTATGCGATTTACCTGCATGACACGCCGCACCGCGAACTGTTTGCGAAAACGGTTCGGGCCACCAGTTCAGGCTGCATCCGCGTGGAAAACCCGTTGCAACTGGTCGAGTTGTTGTTCAACGACCCGGTGCGCTGGAACAGCGCCGGCATTCAGAAGCAGTTGGCCAATGGCAGGACCGAGAACATCGTGCTACCGGTGAAAGTGCCGGTGCTGTTGGCCTATTGGACCGTGGACCTGAGCGTTGACGGGCGGGTGACATTCAAGCCCGACATTTATGATTACGATGCCAGGGTGTTGCAGGGCTTGAGTCAGCCTGTGAAGTTGCCGGCCCTGGACTTGCGTCGTGCAGAGATACCGCTGATGGTGACAGGGCAGAACAAGCTATAACGGAAGACTGGAAACGGGCGCCTATGGAGCGTAATGCTGAAAACGGGCGGCTATGGGCTAATGCTGAAAACGGACGCCCATGGGCTAATACTGTAGGAGCGAGCTTGCTCGCGATGGACTCGAGAGCGCTGCGTTTAGTCAGTAAGCACGCGTCATCGTTAACGACCATCGCGAGCAAGCTCGCTCCTACAGGTATTACCAGGCCGTTCGGCAAACTCCCTAAAGCGCCAATCCTTGCTGCACCACTGCCAGCAGATCGGTTTCCGTCAGCGCCACCGCGTCCAGCTGCGCTGTGGCCTGTTCGATCGTTTGTAGCCACCAGTGTGTTTCACCGCGTTCGTCCACGGTGCGCAACAGGGCGAACTCGTTGGTTTGTGAGTGAATTTCGATCCGTCCCTCGCCATCGGCTGTGAAGCGCGCAACCGGGTCAAAGGTAAGGCTGTGGGCGTTTCCGGAGATTACCAGCTGGTCGATGGCATAGCGGTAAGTGCCCCGGGTCGGGCAAATCTCGATCACATGGGTGGGGTTGCGCCGCAGGACCAGGCCAACTTCGGTCAAGGGCTGCAGCCAGCCCTCTATCCGGTGATACAGTTCGTAGACCTGGCCCGGCCAGGTATCGATCGCCTGATCCGCGCCGGCAAGCCGTGTTTGTTTCAATTTTGCCGCGAGCTCGTCTGCCTTGCTCATGTCGATTCCCTGTATTGATGTCATTCTAATCGTAGCTCGTTGGCGCGCAGGCAGTGCTGCCCTGGGTCATGTTTGCAGCACCACCGGGCAAGTGTAACCACCGGGCAAGTGATCGCCCATTTGTCATGGATAACCCCGTAAACTAGGCCCCAAGAAGACTGAGGGCTTTGGGTCGTTGCCCATGCCTTGCCCCGACAGGATGAACTTTTGCCCACACGCTTTAACGACCCGGACCACGCCCCAGGCGTCGCATTGAAACGTCTGCCGCTGCGCAAGGCCGCGGTACTGTTCATTGCCACGGTGTGCCTGTGCCTGTGCGGTTTGCTCTACCTGCAACTGGAACAGTCCCGTCGCCATGACCTGAGCCTGGCGCAAGTGGCGTCTTCGAACCTGACGCGGGCCATGGCGCAGCAAGCCGAAGACACCTTCATGAAGGCCGACCTGGTGCTGACCAGCCTGGTGGACTGGATTCAAGTCGACGGTTTCGGCCCGGATCAACTGCCGCGCTTGCAGCAGACCTTCGCCCGGCGAGTGCTGGCCCTGGATCAACTGCACGGCATCCTGCTGTTCGACCAGAAGGGCCAGTGGGTGGTGACCTCGTTTGAAAACCTGCCCCGGGGGCCCGGCGTCGCGGATCGCGAGTACTTCAAGTATCACCAGCAGAACGTATCGTCGGTGGCGCATATCGGCCCGGCTATCCGCAGTCGGGAAAACGGTGAGTGGATCATTCCGATTTCCAAACGGGTCAACGACAGGAACGGCCATTTCCAGGGCGTATTGCTGGCCGGCATCAAGATGTCGTACTTCGACCAGTTCTTCAAAAGCTTCAGCCTCGACGACAACGGCTCGATGTTTCTCGGCTTGACCGATGGCACGCTATTGGCGCGTCGACCTTTTGTAGAGGCGCAGATCGGCACGTCGCTGGCCCAGAGCGAGATTTTCCAGAAGTCGCTGCCACTGGCCACCTCCGGCAATGCGACGTTCACGTCCATCATCGATGGTGTGACACGCATGTACGGTTACCGACAGCTGGAGGCGTATCCGCTGGTGGTCACCGCCGCGTCGTCCACCGATTCCATTCTCGCGGGCTGGTATGACACGGCGTTTCGCTCCAGTCTCATCGTTGCCCTGGTGTTAGTGGGCGTGGGGTTGTTCGGTTGGGTGTTCATTCATCAGGTGCGTGTGGGCGAGCGGGTCGAGTCGGATTTGCGCAGGGCCCAGGAAGCGCTGGAACTGATCGCCACCCACGACAGCCTGACCGGGCTGGCCAACCGCCGCTTGTTCGAGCGGGCGCTGGACGTCGAGTTCGGGCGCGGCGCCCGGCAGGCGAGCCCCTTGAGCCTGATCATGCTCGATATCGATTACTTCAAGCGCTACAACGACACCTACGGCCACGTGGTGGGGGATCACTGCCTGGCCGAAGTGGCACGCGCGCTGAAGAGTTGCTGCCACCGCAAGGCCGATCTGGCGGTGCGTTACGGCGGTGAAGAGTTTGCGGTGCTGCTGCCCGACACCGACATCCACGGCGCCATGACGATTGCCGAGCAGATCCGCCGCAGCGTCATCGACAAGAGCATCAGTCACACCGGCTCGCCCAACGGTTACGTGACGGTCAGCCTGGGTTGCTATTCGTTCGTGCCGTCGGGGCGTGACAGCATGAACGTGTTTGTCGAGCGGGCGGATGCGGCGTTGTATCAAGCCAAGCATTCGGGGCGAAACCGTGTGGCAACGTTGTCGATGGCCGGCGGTGTCGAGGCGTTGATGCGTTCCGATCGCTGAAGTGTTCCTCCTGCCGGTTGTCCGTCTCTCGGGCCTGGCGGAATTGATCGTCTAGAGTTTCGTAAGTTCTGTCGAATCCGGCAGACTCCCCTTCGTACGGACGATCGCCAACATGTTGATACCTCAAACATTGACAGCTGTTGCTTTGACCGTCGCAGCGGCTGCCATTTTCCCGCTGGCCAGCCACGCGCAATCGAAAATCACCGCCGAAGAAGCTCATGCGATCGGCGTGGATGCCTACATCTATTTTTACCCGCTGTTGAGCATGGACATTACCCGCAAGCAATTCACCAACATCGAGCCGGGCAAGGAGTTCGGCAAAGGCCCGATGAACATGTTTGTGAGTGTGCCGCAGTACCCGCCTGCCGAATTCAAAGGGGTGGTGCGCTCTAACTTCGACACACTGTATTCGATTGCCTGGCTGGACTTGACCAACGAACCGCTGGTGATCGCCGCGCCGGATACCGAAGGGCGTTTCTACCTGTTGCCGATGCTCGATATGTGGACGGATGTGTTCGCTTCGCCGGGCTGGCGCACCACGGGCACCGAGGCCGGGCAATTCCTGGTGACGCCGCCGGGGTGGTCCGGCACCGTGCCCGCCGGGATGAATCACCTGCCGGCGCCAACCCCGTTTGTCTGGGTCATCGGCCGTACCAAGACGGACGGCGCGGCGGATTACGCGGCGGTGCACAAGATCCAGGCTGGCTACACGGTGACGCCGTTGTCCCGGTTGGGTAAGGAGCCTGAAGCCGTCACCGTGAAAATCGACCCGGCGGTGGACATGAAGACGCCGCCGAAGATTCAGGTCGACTCCATGTCGGCTGCCAACTACTTCACCTACGCTGCCGACCTGCTGAAGGTGAACCCGCCGCACAGCACCGACCAGCCCATGCTGTCGCAGATCAAGCGTCTTGGAATCGAAGCTGGCAAGCCGTTCGACATGGACGCGCTGGATCCGCAAATCCAGGCCGCGCTACAAACGGTGCCCCAGGATGCGCAGGCGCTGATGACCTGGAAAGTGCCGACCCTGGCGCGGGAGGTCAATGGCTGGTCGATGAACACCGACACCATGGGCGTCTATGGCAACTACTACCTCAAGCGCGCCATCGTTACGCAGGTGGGACTCGGTGCCAACCTGCCCGAGGACGCGATTTATCCGTTGAACATCGGCGACAGCAACGGCAAGCCGCTCGACGGAGCAAACAAATACGTGCTGCATTTCAACAAGGGTGAGACGCCGCCGGTGAACGCCTTCTGGTCGATCACCCTGTATGACCCGGAAGGCTTCCAGATCGCCAATTCACTCAATCGTTTTGCGGTCAGTAGCTGGATGCCGTTCAAGGGCAACGCCGATGGCTCGCTGGACCTCTATTTCCAGAACGAAAGCCCCGGCAAGGATCTTGAGGCCAACTGGCTGCCGGCGCCCAAGGGGCCGTTCAACCTGACCATGCGCTTGTACGGCCCGAAAGCCGAGGCGCTGAATGGCAAATGGAACCCGCCGGCGGTCCAGCCGATGTAGACCGCAGACGACAAGAAGCAGCCAACGACTGCCTGTCATTGGCTGCTTTTGCCTGTCCAGCTGCCCGTCCCGCCACCGGCGCCACCGGTTCCGCCGCCAGGGGCGCCGGTGCCACCGCCCGCGCCACTGCCCGGACCATTGACGCCGGTGGTGCCGATTGACGAGCTGGAGCCTTGACCGCGGCTGTAGTCGCCCGAAGGGGCGCTGGGCCTTTTGTTGTCTGGCAGCATGGTTGAGTTGCGGGTTGCGCCCGATGTCGTGTTGGTCGTGCCAGCGCCATCGCCGGACGCCGCAAACGCAGCCAGGGGCGTTGCCGACAACAATCCCGCCAAGAGCAGCGAAGTCATTCTGATGTTCATCATGGTCGTCTCCTGGGATGAGTCGTTACCTGATGTTGGTGCGAAGGGGGCGCAGTTGGATTCGCACAAGCCGCGTTGAGTTTTTCATGCCGGGTGATTGGCTAAATCAATTGTCGGCGGCAGTGCCTGATCCCGTATACATAGCGGCCACTGGCGGAGCAATCCGCCGCTTGCGTGCAAAAGGATTGAACGATGAGCGAGCCACGCCTGACTGACCGTGCTTTGTATCTGCAACGCCTGGGCTTCGATGCGCCCCCGGCACCGACCCTGGACACCTTGCGCCAACTGCAACTGCGCCATACCGGCGCTTTTCCGTTTGAAAACCTCACCACATTATCCGGCGAACCGGTGCTGATCGACTTGCCGTCCATCGAACAGAAGGTCTTGCACGATGGTCGTGGCGGCTACTGCTACGAACTCAACAATCTGTTCCTGGCCTTGCTTCAATCGTTGGGTTTCGACGCCCGTGCCATCAGTGGCCGGGTGGTGATGGGCCAGCCGGAGGGGGCCTGGACTGCCCGGACCCATCGCCTGAGCCTGGTCATCATCGACGACGTACGCTACATCACCGACGTCGGCTTCGGTGGCATGGTGCCGACCGCGCCACTGTTGCTCGATTCCCGCGCCGAACAACTCACTCCTCACGAGCCGTATCGCATCGACCTGCACGTCGACGGCTTTACCCTGCGCGCCAATGTTGCGGGTGAATGGCGAGCGATGTACATCTTCGACCTGCAACGCCAGGAAGACATCGATTTTGCCGTGGGCAACTGGTACGTCTCGACCCACCCTGAGTCGACTTTCGCCAAACAACTGATGGTGGCGCGCACCGGGGAGGGGTGGCGCCGTACGCTCAATAACGGCAGCTTCGCGATTCACCGGATTGGCCATGACAGCGAGCGGCGAGAGGTGAGGGATGTGCAGGAATTGATTGGCTTGCTGGACAGCGAGTTCGGCATTCGCGTACCGGAACAGGCGCAGTTGGTGCGGACCCTGGAACGCTTGATCGCAGCGCCGCAATAGTAGGCCGATCGAATACGTCACATCGCCAAGGGCTGATCCGATCGATCAGCCCTTTACGTTTCAGGGCCGAACTCCCGGCTCCATCACCCGCTGAATTTCACTCAAGGCCTCTGCCAGTTTCTGCTCCAGGCCCTTGAGTTCGGCAGGGGTGATTGTTGGTTTTAGCTGTGCAGGCTTGGCTTCGTTGAGCAGGGCTCGGCGCAACGTATTGTTGATCGCCGTCTGGTAGCCGTACCCCTCGTTTTCTGCCAGTGCCCGGGCGGCTTCGATGACGGCGTCATCGAGCATGATGGTAATGCGGGTCTTGCCTTTGGCGGGCGCCACGGCCCCGCGTTTGGCGTTACTGAAATCGTATTGGTCTTTCATCGGTCATGCCTCCAGGTACTGACGGCGTTCGCTTTTGGTGGCGATGCGCGCGGAAATGATTCGAACGAAATTCGGATCGCGCCAGGTGTACGCGACGACCAGCAAACGGCCTTTGGCATCCAGCCCCATGGTGATCCAGCGTTGTTCATCATGGTGGTTGTCCTCGAGGGTCAGCGCTCGTTCGTCATGGAATACCGGTTCGGTCTCTGCGAGGCTGATGCCTTGGTGCTTGAGTTTGTTGGCTGCGTTCTTTGCCTTGTGGAACTGAATCTCGAATGACTTCATTATGCATACTTTATATGTATGTGAAAGAGGTGGCTTTGCTGATGAGCGCCAGGAGCCGAAAAGACTAGTCAGCAACAGGGGTTGCCCGGGAAGGGATGTGTTTCAAGGTTTCAGGCGGGGGCTGCGCTTGTGGCAACCAGGGGAAATGGACAGGTATCCATTTCGTGACTGATAAGTTGTATACAACTCTATAGACATTTGTCCTGACTATTGCATACAGTGTGCGCATAACAAAAACCAGGGAACCCCCTACCATGAAAACGCCCCATGTTTCACACCAACGGCCCGAGGACGAAAATCTTGGGATCGGCGCGAATATGGCTTATGGCCTGCAACATGTTCTGACCATGTATGGCGGTATCGTCGCGGTGCCATTGATCATCGGCCAGGCGGCCGGGCTCTCGCCGGCGGACATCGGTTTGTTGATTGCTGCTTCATTGTTTGCGGGGGGGCTGGCAACGCTGCTGCAAACCCTGGGTTTACCGTTTTTTGGTTGTCAGTTGCCGCTGGTGCAGGGCGTGTCCTTCTCTGGCGTCGCGACCATGGTGGCGATTGTCAGCAGCGGCGGGGAGGGCGGGTTTCAGTCGGTGCTGGGCGCGGTCATAGCGGCGTCCCTGATCGGGTTGCTGATAACCCCGGTGTTCTCGCGCATCACCAGGTTCTTCCCGCCGCTGGTGACCGGCATCGTGATTACCACCATCGGCCTGACGCTGATGCCGGTAGCCGCGCGCTGGGCCATGGGCGGCAACAGTCACGCGCCGGACTTCGGCAGCATGGCGAATATCGGCCTGGCGGCGGTGACACTGGTGCTGGTGCTGCTGCTGAGCAAAATCGGCAGTGCGACCATCTCCCGTCTGTCGATTCTGCTGGCCATGGTCATCGGCACGATCATCGCGGTGTTCCTCGGCATGGCGGATTTCTCATCCGTGACCCAAGGCCCGATGTTCGGCTTCCCGACGCCGTTCCACTTCGGTATGCCGACCTTCCACTTCGCTGCGATCCTGTCGATGTGCATCGTGGTGATGGTGACGCTGGTGGAGACTTCGGCGGATATCCTTGCCGTCGGTGAGATCATCGGCACCAAGGTTGACTCCAAGCGCCTGGGCAACGGTCTGCGCGCCGACATGCTGTCGAGCATGTTCGCGCCGATTTTCGGTTCCTTCACCCAAAGCGCCTTTGCCCAGAACGTCGGGCTGGTGGCGGTCACCGGCATCAAGAGCCGCTATGTGGTGGCAACCGGCGGTCTGTTCCTGGTGATCCTCGGCCTGCTGCCATTCATGGGCCGGGTCATCGCCGCCGTGCCGACCTCCGTACTGGGTGGCGCCGGCATCGTGCTGTTTGGCACCGTTGCGGCCAGCGGCATTCGGACCCTGTCCAAGGTCGACTACCGCAACAACGTCAATCTGATCATTGTCGCCACCTCCATCGGCTTCGGCATGATCCCGATCGCGGCGCCGAACTTCTACGATCACTTCCCAAGCTGGTTCGCGACCATTTTCCATTCGGGCATCAGCTCTTCGGCGATCATGGCCATCGTGCTGAACCTGACCTTCAACCATCTCACTGCCGGTAACTCCGACCAGCAATCGGTCTTTGCGGCCGGTACCGAGCGGGTGCTGCGTTATCAGGATCTGGCGGCGTTGCGTGAAGGGGACTATTTCAGCGACGGTAAACTGCACGATTGCGACGGCAAGGAGATTCCGGTGCTGGATTCGGAACACGGCGTGGCAGAACCACGGGCGGTGCACGTCAAAAGCAGTGAACACGTCTGACGTTCACGGCAACTGAAAAGGGCCGATCTGTTGAATAGACAGATCGGCTTTTTGCTTTTCAGGAGTTGGCTTTTCAATCGGCCACAAAAAAGCCCCTGGATCTTTCGATTCAGGGGCTCTTCGATGTTGCGTCTGGCTCCACGACCTGGACTCGAACCAGGGACCCAGTGATTAACAGTCACTTGCTCTACCAACTGAGCTATCGCGGAATGGCGCGTATCTTACTGATTCAAAAAGAGAAGTCAAGCATCGAATAACAATTTGAGTGAATCATCGGGACGGACGGTGGTTTGGCGGCGATTGGCGGTTACCAGGATCGCCCCAGAGGTCTACCATGGCCGCCCGGAAGTGGTGACACGCGCTGCCGGCCATTCGCCGAAAAGGTACGCGCCATGAATCATTTGACCCTCACACCTCTACACCATGGGGTGTACCCATGAGCATCTCTCAGATCAGCCTGCCCAAAGGTGTCGGCCCTCACGCCGAAAAGTTGTTCGACGCCATCACTCAGGCCGGCACCGCTGAAGCATTGAACCGCGCGGGTGGCAAGGCCGAAGGCTTCGTCCTGGGCCTGGAAAGCACTAAAGCGATCAAGAGCCAGGTCGCGGAATCGCTGTATGTCGCCTACGACGACGCTGCCAGCCAGCGTGCGAGCGAACTGGCTTAACCGCCGAAGGTAATCGTGCCAAGCATCAGTTTGGCGTAGAGCGCCGTGGCACCCAATTGCACCAGCCACAGGGCCAGGCCGCCGAGGAATACACCTGCAGCGACTTGCATTACCAGGTTGTTGCCACGTTTTGTCGGGGCGCGGGGGATGAAGTGATCCAGGTCATCCAGGTCATCGCGGTCGGCGCGCAGGTCATCGTTTTTCATGTGGGTTCTCGGGAATGCTTGGTACATAAATCCTGTGGGAGCGGGCTTGCTCGCGAAAGCGGTGGGTCAGGTTGTACAAGTATTGAATGTGCTGCCGTCTTCGCGAGCAAGCCCGCTCCCACATTTGACTTGTGTGGAGTTTAGAGGGCTGGGTCGTTGCATTGAGAATTATCTGTGATAAATAAAAAACGGGAAGCCACATGGCTTCCCGTTTTTCATTTCAAGGTGTCATCAAATGACTTGGACAATCGCGTCCGTCACAACCTTGATGTTGCTCTGGTTCAGTGCGGCCACGCAGATGCGGCCGGTGTCCAGGGCGTAGATGCCGAACTCGTTGCGCAGGCGGTGCACTTGCTCAACGGACAGACCCGAGTAGGAGAACATGCCGCACTGACGACCGACGAAGCTGAAATCGCGCTGCGGCGCTTTTTGTGCCAGCAGGTCGACCATCTGGGTACGCATGCCACGAATGCGCAGGCGCATTTCGGCCAGTTCGGCTTCCCACTGGGCGCGCAGTTCCGGGCTGTTCAGCACCGCAGCGACAACGCTGGCACCGTGGGTCGGCGGGTTGGAGTAGTTGGTGCGGATCACGCGTTTGACTTGCGACAGCACGCGCGCGCTTTCTTCTTTCGATTCGCTGACGATCGACAGGGCACCAACGCGCTCGCCGTACAGCGAGAACGACTTGGAGAACGAGCTGGAAGCGAAGAAAGTCAGGCCCGACTCGGCAAACAGGCGCACGGCCGCGGCGTCTTCGTCGATGCCATCGCCAAAACCCTGATAGGCCATGTCGAGGAACGGCACGTGGCCTTTGGCTTTAACCACGTCCAGCACGTTTTTCCAGTCCGCCGGGCTCAGGTCCACGCCGGTCGGGTTGTGGCAGCAGGCGTGCAGCACAATGATCGAGCCGTTTGGCAGCGCGTTGAGGTCTTCCAGCATGCCGGCACGGTTCACGTCGTGGGTGGCAGCGTCGTAGTAACGGTAGTTCTGCACCGGGAAACCGGCGGTTTCGAACAGGGCGCGGTGGTTTTCCCAGCTCGGGTCGCTGATCGCCACAACGGCGTTCGGCAGTAGTTGCTTGAGGAAGTCAGCACCGATTTTCAGGGCGCCAGTACCGCCAACGGCCTGGGTGGTGATCACACGGCCGGCGGCGATCAGCGGCGAATCTTTGCCGAACAGCAATTTCTGCACAGCCTGGTCGTAGGCGGCGATGCCGTCGATTGGCAAGTAGCCACGGGAAACGTGTTGAGCGGCACGAATGGTTTCGGCTTCGACAACGGCGCGCAGGAGTGGAATTCGCCCCTCCTCGTTGCAGTAAACACCGACCCCCAGGTTGACTTTGTTGGTGCGGGTATCGGCGTTGAATGCTTCGTTGAGGCCCAGGATTGGATCGCGTGGTGCCATTTCGACAGCGGAGAACAGGCTCATTATTGCGGCGGCTCTGAATGGAGAGTGGAGGGACGTGTCGCGCTCCAGCCGAATGCACTAGAGCGGTGCACAAACGGGGAGCTAGTATAGAGGCCATCCGCGATCAATGGCGACAGGCGATTCGGCTTTTAAGGTAAGTTTTTCCGATTATTTTGCGACCGTTAGTCGAATGGCGTCGGCAAAGGTTTTGCGCGATGTAGGACGTTTGCCTTGAAAGCGCTGGCAATCGGCTCCACATTGAGCACAATCCAGTTTTTTCCTCGGGCGACATCGGTCGTTTGCGGTCTTTCTCGTTCATGCCGGTTTGGCCGGCAAGAGTGATCCAGAGGTATTTAATGTCTGAATTCCAGCTAGTCACCCGTTTCGAGCCTGCCGGCGATCAGCCGGAAGCCATCCGCCTGATGGTCGAGGGCATCGAGGCCGGGCTGGCGCACCAGACGCTGCTCGGTGTGACCGGCTCGGGCAAGACGTTCAGCATCGCCAACGTGATCGCCCAGGTGCAGCGCCCGACCCTGGTGCTGGCGCCGAACAAGACCCTGGCGGCGCAGTTGTACGGCGAGTTCAAGGCGTTCTTCCCGAACAACGCGGTGGAATATTTCGTTTCCTACTACGACTACTACCAGCCTGAAGCCTACGTGCCGTCCTCGGACACCTTCATCGAGAAGGACGCCTCGATCAACGACCACATCGAACAGATGCGTTTGTCGGCGACCAAGGCATTGCTTGAGCGCAAGGACGCGATCATCGTCACCACGGTGTCCTGCATCTACGGTCTGGGCAGCCCGGAAACCTATTTGAAGATGGTGCTGCACGTGGATCGCGGCGACCGGCTCGATCAGCGTGAATTGCTGCGACGCCTGGCCGACCTGCAATACACCCGCAACGACATGGACTTTGCCCGTGCGACCTTCCGCGTGCGTGGCGATGTGATCGATATCCATCCGGCGGAATCCGATTTTGAAGCGATCCGCATCGAGCTCTTCGACGATGAGGTGGAAAGCCTGTCGGCATTCGATCCGCTGACCGGCGAAGTCATTCGCAAGCTGCCGCGCTTCACCTTCTACCCGAAGAGCCACTACGTGACGCCACGGGAAACCCTGATGGACGCTGTCGAAGGCATCAAGGTCGAGTTGCAGGAGCGCCTGGAATACCTGCGTTCCAACAACAAGCTGGTGGAAGCCCAGCGCCTGGAGCAGCGCACCCGTTTCGATCTGGAGATGATCCTCGAACTGGGTTACTGCAACGGCATCGAAAACTACTCGCGTTATCTGTCCGGTCGCGAAGCCGGCGCGCCGCCGCCGACGCTTTATGACTACCTGCCGCCGGATGCCTTGCTGGTGATCGACGAGTCCCATGTCAGCGTTCCGCAGGTTGGCGCCATGTACAAGGGCGACCGTTCGCGAAAAGAGACGCTGGTCGAGTACGGTTTCCGCCTGCCCTCGGCCCTGGACAACCGGCCGATGCGTTTCGATGAGTGGGAAAGCATCAGCCCGCAGACGATTTTCGTCTCGGCGACCCCCGGCAACTATGAAGCCGAACACGCCGGGCGCGTCATTGACATGGTGGTGCGTCCGACCGGGCTGGTGGACCCGCAAATAGAGATCCGCCCGGCACTGACCCAGGTCGATGACTTGCTGTCGGAAATCACCAAGCGCGTCGCTCTGGAAGAGCGAGTGCTGGTCACCACGCTGACCAAGCGCATGGCCGAGGATTTGACCGATTACCTGGCCGACCACGGCGTACGCGTGCGCTACCTGCACTCGGACATCGACACCGTGGAGCGCGTGGAAATCATCCGCGACCTGCGCCTCGGCACTTTCGATGTGTTGGTGGGCATCAACCTGCTGCGCGAAGGCCTGGACATGCCGGAAGTCTCGCTGGTAGCGATCCTCGATGCCGACAAGGAAGGCTTCCTGCGTTCCGAGCGCTCGCTGATCCAGACCATCGGGCGCGCGGCACGTAACCTCAATGGCCGGGCGATTCTGTATGCCGACCGGATTACCGGTTCCATGGAGCGGGCGATTGGCGAAACCGAGCGTCGCCGCGACAAGCAGATCGCCTTCAACCTGGCTAACGGCATCACGCCAAAAGGCGTGTTCAAGGACGTTGCCGACATCATGGAAGGCGCCACCGTGCCTGGCTCGCGCAGCAAGAAGCGCAAGGGCATGGCCAAGGCGGCCGAGGAAAATGCCAAATACGAAGCCGAATTGCGCACACCGGGCGAGATTGCCAAGCGTATCAAGGCCCTGGAAGAGAAGATGTATGCGTTGGCGCGTGATCTGGAGTTTGAAGCGGCAGCGCAAATGCGCGATGAGATTGGCAAGTTGCGGGAGCGGTTGATTACAGTCTGAGATTTGTGGTGAGTGTGCGGGCCTCTTCGCGAGCAAGCCCGCTCCCACAAGGTTCTGTGGCGTTCACAAAAACTGTGGGAGCGGCGGTGCGGCGATCCGACTTGCTCGCGAAGAGGCCAGTCAGGGCGCTACAAGAAAGACTGACTAGTGCGCTTCGCCAGCCTTGAGGCCAGCCGGCAGTTTTTTGGTCAGCAACACCGCCACCATGCTGATCCCCAGCGCAATCCCGACAAAATGAAACGCATCGTTATAGGCCATGATCGACGCCTGTTGATGCGCTATCTCGCTGAGCTTGCCCAGTGCTGCGGTTTCATTGCCCAGCGTGTTGGTCAACGATGCCAGGCGTTCAGCCACCTGCGGATTGCTCGGCACGATGGATTCACGCAGGTAGTCAAAGTAGACCTTGGTCCGCGCATCCAGCAGCGTGGCGAGCAGGGCGATGCCGATGGCTCCACCGAGGTTGCGCAGGATGTTGAACAGGCTCGACGCCGATCCCGCATCCTGGGGCAGGATGTAGGAGGTGGCGATCAGCGAAATGGTCACCATGATCAGTGGCTGCCCCAAGGCGCGGATGATCTGGATCTGATTGAACTGTGGCCCGGCAAAGTCCGGGTTCAGCGCGCCCGAAGAGAAGCTCGCCAACCCGAACAGCCCGAAGCCCAAGGTGCACAGCCATTTCGGCGAAACAAACTTCATCAGCTTGGGCACCAGCGGAATCAGAAACAGCTGCGGCACGCCCATCCACATGATCACTTCGCCGATCTGCAGGGCGTTGTAGTTCTGGATCTGCGCCAGGTACAGCGGCAACAGGTAGATCGAGCCGTACAGCCCGACCCCCATCCCGACGCTGGAAATACTGGACAAGCCGAAGTTGCGGTTGCCGAGGATGCCGAGGTTGATCAGCGGATTGGGTTTGGAAAGCTGTACGATCACAAAGGTGATCAGGCTGACCAGCGCAATGCTGCCCAGGGTCATGATCAGGTTCGACTCCAGCCAGTCCTTGCGATGGCCTTCCTCCAGAAACACCTGCAGGCAGCCGAGTCCGACGCCGAGGGTGAGAATGCCGGCGTAGTCGGTGCTTTTCAGCAATTCCCAGTGCGCTTGTTTCTTCTCCAGACCGTACATCAGGCCGGCGATCATGATCAGGCCGGGCGGGATGTTGATGTAGAAGATGTATTCCCAGCCCCAGTTCTCCGTCAGCCAGCCGCCGAGGGTCGGACCTATGGAGGGGGCGAAGGTGGCCGTCATGGCGAACATGGCCATGCCTTTGGCGCGGTGGTGTTCAGGGAGCTTGATCAGAGTCAGGGTGAACGCCAGTGGAATCAGCGCGCCACCGGTAAACCCTTGCAGGGCGCGGAACACGATCATGCTTTCCAGGCTCCAGGCCATGGAGCAGAGCAGGGAGGCCGCGAGAAACCCGAGGGATACCCAAACCGCCAGGCGCCGTGCCGACAGCAGCTGCACGAGCCAGGCGGTGAGCGGGATCATGATGATTTCCGCCACCAGGTACGAGGTGGAGATCCACGAACCTTCTTCCAGGGTTGCCGACAGCGCACCCTGGATATCCTTGAGCGAGGAGTTGGTGATCTGGATGTCCAGCACCGCCATGAAGGCGCCGAGCATCACGCTCATCACCGCAATCCAGTCGCGCCGGGTCGGTTCGCCGGCCGGGCGGATCAGTTGATCACCGGCCATCGTCAGGGGCGTCTTTGCTGCTCACTTTGGTGGTGACGTCGTCAGGGGCGTCCTTGATGTTCACCTTGGCGGTCACCGACATGCCCGGGCGGATCTTGCCGCGCAGCGGGTTATCGGCGGCGAAGGTCAGTTTTACCGGAATCCGTTGTACGACTTTGGTGAAGTTGCCGGTGGCATTGTCCGGCGGCAACAGGCTGAACTGTGCGCCCGAGGCGGCGAACAGGCTGTCGACCCGGGCTTCTATCGGGGTGTCGCTGTAGGCGTCGAAGGTCAGCTCGGCTTTCTGCCCGGGCTGCATGTGGCCGATCTGGGTTTCCTTGAAGTTGGCCTGAATCCAGATGTCTTCGTCCGGCACGATCGACAGCAGGTAGGCGCCGGCCTGCACGAATTGGCCTTCGCGGGCTGCACGCTGGCCGATCAGGCCGCTGATGGGCGCGTGGATTTCGCTGCGGGTCAGGTTCAGTTCAGCCTGGGCGAGGTCGGTCCTGGCGTTGGCGATCTGCGCGTCGAGGCGTTTGATTTCGGCGGTCAGTGCGTTGACCTGCTGACGCTGGCTTTGCGCGTCCGCCTGGGCCTTGGCCAGTTGCGAACGGGCAATGTGGTTGTCGGCGGAGAGGGTGGTCACCCGTTCTTCCGAGACATAACCGGGTTTACGCAAGGTCTCGGCGCGGGTGAGGTCGATCTGCGAGCGACCCAGGCTGGCCTGGCTGGACTCAACTTGCGCTTCGCTGGCGGCAATCAGGCTGGCCTGCTGGGTCAGTTTGCTCTGGGCTTGCAGGCGTTCGGCCTCGCGGGTGGCGAGGGTCGCGTTGGCACGGTTGACAGCGAGTCGGAAGTCGTCGCCTTCGAGTTTGATCAGCAACTGGCCTTTCTCGACATGCTGGTTGTCCTGCACCAGCACCCGATCGATGCGCGCGCCCAATTGGCTCGACACACGGGTGATCTCGCCCTGGACATAAGCGTTGTCGGTGCTTTCATAAAAGCGCCCCTTGAAGAACCAGTGGGCAAACAGGCCCCCGCCAATCAACAGGACAATCAGCAGGAAGGTGAAGAGGCGACGCTTGAGTTGGGCAGGCATGGGCAAACTGTAGTCGAGAAATTGTAAGAGAAGTTATCAGCAGGCAAATCTGGCATACAGCCGATAAGCGGTAAATGCCATCGGCTGATATTCGGCCATTCACCGCGCCATACGGGCGTTACAGACGCAACCTTGGCTTAAATGCCCTGTTCGCTGGAGCCTGGCCTGTGTCGCCTGTTACCATTCGCCTCTTGTTTGACGTTCGCTTTGAACTTCGCTTTTTATCTTTTCGAGACATGCCATGACCACCGTCCGCACTCGCATCGCGCCATCGCCTACCGGGGATCCCCACGTAGGTACCGCCTACATCGCCTTGTTCAACTACTGCTTTGCCAAGCAGCACGGCGGTGAGTTCATCCTGCGGATCGAAGACACCGACCAGCTGCGTTCGACCCGCGAGTCCGAACAGCAGATTTTCGACGCCTTGCGCTGGCTGGGGATCGACTGGAGCGAAGGCCCGGACGTCGGCGGCCCGCACGGTCCGTATCGTCAAAGCGAGCGCGGCGACATTTACCAGAAGTACTGCCAGCAACTGGTCGACATGGGACACGCCTTCCCGTGCTTCTGCACCGCCGAAGAGCTGGACCAGATGCGCGCCGAGCAGATGGCTCGCGGTGAAACCCCGCGTTACGACGGCCGCGCGCTGCTGTTGTCCAAGGAAGAAGTCGCCCGTCGCCTGGCGGCTGGCGAGCCGCACGTCATCCGTATGAAAGTACCGAGCGAAGGCGTTTGCGTGGTGCCGGACATGCTACGCGGCGACGTTGAAATCCCGTGGGACCGCATGGACATGCAAGTCCTGATGAAGACCGACGGCCTGCCGACGTACTTCCTGGCCAACGTGGTCGACGATCACCTGATGGGCATCACCCACGTATTGCGCGGCGAAGAGTGGCTGCCATCGGCACCGAAGCTGATCCTGCTTTACGAGTACTTCGGTTGGGAAC
The DNA here is from genome assembly GCF_047304225.1 of Pseudomonas sp. Pseusp3. NCBI lineage: Bacteria > Pseudomonadati > Pseudomonadota > Gammaproteobacteria > Pseudomonadales > Pseudomonadaceae > Pseudomonas > Pseudomonas sp. Pseusp3. The sequence continues at coordinate 134,303 of NZ_JBGLYV010000003.1, forward strand.
AGCCGGAACTGTGCTACATGCCGCTGCTGCGTAACCCGGACAAGAGCAAGCTGTCCAAGCGCAAGAACCCGACCTCGGTGACGTTCTACGAGCGCATGGGCTTCATGCCCGAGGCGATGCTCAACTACCTGGGGCGCATGGGCTGGTCGATGCCGGACGAGCGCGAGAAGTTTTCGTTGCAGGAAATGGTCGACAACTTCGATCTGAAGCGCGTGTCCCTTGGCGGGCCGATCTTCGACATCGAGAAACTGTCGTGGCTCAACGGTCAGTGGCTGCGTGACCTGCCGGTGGAAGAGTTCGCCGCACGCGTGCAGAAGTGGGCGTTCAATTCCGACTACATGATGAAGATCGCGCCGCACGTGCAGGGCCGGGTCGAAACCTTCAGCCAGGTGGCACCGCTGGCCGGGTTCTTCTTTGCCGGTGGCGTGAACCCGGATGCGAAGTTGTTCGAATCCAAGAAGCTGTCGGGCGACCAGGTCCGCCAGCTGATGCAGTTGATCCTGTGGAAGCTCGAAAGCCTGCGTCAGTGGGAGAAGGACAGCATCACCGCGACCATTCAGGCAGTGGTCGAGTCCCTGGAGCTGAAGCTGCGTGATGCCATGCCGCTGATGTTCGCCGCGATCACGGGCCAGGCCAGTTCGGTGTCGGTGCTTGATGCGATGGAAATTCTCGGGCCGGACCTGACCCGTTTCCGTCTGCGCCAGGCCATTGACCTGTTGGGCGGCGTGTCGAAGAAAGAAAACAAAGAGTGGGAAAGGCTGTTGGGCGCTATCGCCTGACACGCTTGATGCAGGACTGATGGCCATTGTGTACGCCCGTCGTTGGGCGCGCAGTGGTCCTCAGACCCCCGATTTTTCGGGGGGAGGGCGGTAAGTGATTGTTATGTCGGCAAAAAATTTTAAATTTTTTGAAAAATAAGTTTGACAGGCTTTCGATACGCCCTTAAGATTCGCCCCGTCCTCAGCGATGACATCAACGATGAGGGGCTATAGCTCAGCTGGGAGAGCGCTTGCATGGCATGCAAGAGGTCGACGGTTCGATCCCGTCTAGCTCCACCAATTTACACTTCAAGGTCTGGCCACACTGGCCTTGAAGCGATCAACACTCAGCGTTGATCAGATGTATAGAAGGGTTTGCGTCCCCTTCGTCTAGTGGCCTAGGACACCGCCCTTTCACGGCGGTAACAGGGGTTCGAGTCCCCTAGGGGACGCCAGTTTTACAGAAGCGATGTTGCAAGATGTCGCTCCGCCGCGAGGCGAAAAATCCGGGGCTATAGCTCAGCTGGGAGAGCGCCTGCATGGCATGCAGGAGGTCAGCGGTTCGATCCCGCTTAGCTCCACCAATTTTACAGTTCAAGGTCTGGCCACACCGGCCTTGAATCGATCAGCTCTCAGCACTGATCAGTTGTATAGAAGGGTTTGTGTCCCCTTCGTCTAGTGGCCTAGGACACCGCCCTTTCACGGCGGTAACAGGGGTTCGAGTCCCCTAGGGGACGCCACGATTACCCGCTTTGCGGGATTTATAAGGGTCATTCAATTATTGAATGGCCCTTTTGTTTGTCTGGCGTTTGGCCAAATCTCCCATTTCTTTCCAGACTGTTCTTCAGACCAGCGGTCACATCCACGACTTGCGTAAAATTATTATGAGAATAATATTCTAGTCGTAATATTCGGAGGCAACGATGAACGATAAAAAAGCTCAAACCCGCGAACGCATCCTCAAGGCTGCCAGCGCAGCGCTGATTCAGCGTGGCCCGGCCGAGCCAAGTGTGGGCGAAGTGATGGGTGCGGCGGGCCTGACGGTCGGCGGCTTCTACGCACACTTCGAAAGCAAGGACGCGATGATGCTCGAGGCGTTCAAGCAATTGCTCAGTCATCGTCGCGACCTGATTGCCGACATGGACGCGGAGTTGACCGGCGAAGAGCGCCGCGCTCTGGTGGCTGCGTTTTATCTGTCGCGCAAGCATCGTGATTCCTCCGAATCGGCCTGTCCGATCCCGGCATCTGTCGGCGAACTGGGGCGGCTGCCGGAAGCCTTTCGTGTCGCGCTGAATGAGCATGTGGAAATGATGGTCGCGCAGCTGGCGGCCAGTCCTGAAGAAACCGAAAAAGCCCTGGCCGATATGGCCTTGATGGTGGGTGGGCTGGCTCTGGCGCGGGCGCTGGGGCCGGGAGAGCTGTCCGATCGATTGCTGCGCGCCGCCAAATCGGCAGTGCGCTGACCTGAAGGCTGCGGCCTGAGGAGAATGCGATGAGCGCGTTAAAGTGGGTTCGTGGCGTTAATGGCACCTTGGGCTGGTTTGCCCCGAAACTGGTCGCTAGCAAAATGCGACTGGCCTTCATGACTCCGCGGAATCTGCCGCCCCGTGACTGGGAGCTGCCGTTGTTGGCGAGATCCGAGCGCATTACCCTGCGGTTTGGTCTTTCGGCCCTGCGCTGGGGGCAAGGCCCGGCAGTGATGCTGATGCACGGCTGGGAAGGTCGGCCGACACAATTTGCCAGCCTGATCACCGCGCTGGTCGATGCCGGTTACTCGGTCGTCGCCCTGGATGGTCCGGCCCACGGCCGCTCACCTGGCAACGAGGCGAATGTGGTGCTGTTCGCCCGTGCCATGCTTGAAGCAGCTGCCGAGTTGCCACCCTTGCAAGCGGTCATCGGCCACTCCATGGGAGGCGCCAGTGCCATGCTTGCAGTGCAGTTGGGCTTGCGCACGGAAACCCTGGTCAGCATTGCCGCCCCGGCGCGGATTCTTGGCGTGCTGCGTGGTTTCGCCCGTTATGTGGGGCTGCCGCCGAAGGCCCGCTCGGCGTTCATTCGCCAGGTGGAGAGCGATGTCGGCATGCGCGCCGCCATGCTCGATGTTGCGCACTATCAGCTCGACATGCCCGGCCTGATCGTTCACGCCGAAGATGACAACTTTGTCCCGGTCAGCGAGTCGGAGTTGATCCACGAAGCGTGGTTCGACAGCCGCTTGTTGCGCTTGAAGGACGGTGGTCATCAGCGTGTATTGGCCGACCCGCGAGTGATTGATGGCGTGTTATCACTGCTGGCCGGTCGCAGTCTGCAATCGCGCCAATCCGCTTGAGCATCCGTTACACTGCCCCGGTCGAATTTATCTGACCGGGGGAATGGGGCATGGGCTGGGATCGGGAAACGCCATTTATCATTGATCTGCAAGTGGGCGCCGAGGACATCGACGGGTTGGGGCACGCGAACAACGCGGTCTACGTGACCTGGCTCGAACGCTGTGCCTGGCGCCACTCCCAGCGCCTTGGCCTGGATCTGGTCGAGTACCGGCGGCTGGACCGGGCGATGGCGGTGGTGCGCCACGAGATCGATTACCTGGCAGCAGCCTACGAAGACGATGAGTTGCAATTGGCGACCTGGATCGTCGATTGGGACCAGCGCCTGAAAATGACCCGTCACTTCCAGTTGAAGCGCCCCAGTGATAATTCGACGTTGCTGCGGGCGCAGACCACTTTCGTCTGCATCGAACTGTCCACGGGCAAGCCCAAGCGCATGCCGGCGGAGTTCATCGAGGGGTACGGCCCGGCGTTGCTATCGCTCCAGCCAATGTAGGAGCGAGCTCGCTCGCGATGGTCGTCAACGATAACGCGACCAGTCTGGCTCCCCACGGTGGTCTCGGGTTTTTCGCGAGCAGGCTCGCTCCTACAGGGGGGCTGCGAGCATGCCGGCGGAGTTCATCGAGGATTACGGCCCGGCGTTGCTATCGCTCCAGCCAATGTAGGAGCGAGCTCGCTCG
>NZ_JBGLYV010000040.1:0-56559 GCF_047304225.1 Pseudomonas sp. Pseusp3
GTCTCGGCGCGGCACAGAGCGGCGCGCCCTGGGTGATCAGCGGCGGCTGGAGCGGAGCACTCACCCCGAATGTCCTGCTCAGCACCGGCGCTACGGGCGCCGCCGACTACCGCGCGGCGGGCACAGGCCTGAGTGTGTTGCCAGCGGCCGACACACAGATCCAGACCACCCTGCAAGCGACCGACACCAGCACCCGCCAAGCCGCCAGAGGGCTTCAGGCCGACCTGAACATTTCGCAACGCATGAGTGAACAGTGGTCGATCAATGCCGGAACTTCGCACCGGACCTTCGGCTATCGCGAACTGTCGGAGGCCGTGTTCGATACTCAAGCGCAGCGCAGCCAGTCGCGCTACCGCGATCAGCAGAGCCTGTCGCTGGCCTGGTCACACCCCGGGCTTGGCGCGTTCAGCAGCGGCTTCAATCGTTCGACGACATTCGACAGCCAGAACAGCAGCCGCGCCCTGGCGTCCTGGGGCACCCGGATCGGCGGAGTGTCGGTGTCGGCCACGGCGCAATGGCAAGTCAGTGGCACCCAGCGCAGCGACGACAGCGTTTACCTGAGTTTCAGTATTCCTCTAGGTGAAAGTCGCCGGGCGCGCACCTGGGTACGCAGTTCCGCTGGCGAATACCACAGCGGTGTCGGCTTGAACGAACAGGTAAACGACCAGTTGAGTTACCGGGTCGGCGTTGAGCACGACACGCGAGACAAACAGGTGCAGTCCTCGGTGGGGGTTTCCTTGCTGCCGCGCTACAGCCAATTGGACCTGAGCTACACCCGCTCCGATGCCGAACACTCCAGCTACCAGATTGGCGCGCGCGGCGGCGCTGTGCTGCACGGCGACGGCTTGACGTTATCGCCATACCCCGTGCGGGACACCTTCGCGCTGCTCTCGGTAGGCGACGCAGGCGCCATCAAAGTCTCGACCCCCAGCGGTCCGGTCTGGACCGATTGGCAAGGTCACGCCGTGGTTCCTCACTTGAGCGCCTATGGTCGCAGCCGGGTAGAAGTCGACACCCGCTCGCTGCCACGCAACCTCGATATCAACAACGGACTGGCCGTGGTTTCCGCCGGGCGCGGGGCCGTCGACAAGGTCGAATTCGGTGTCACGTTGACCCGTCGTGCCTTGCTCAAAGTCACCACGGACAACGGTGCCCCCCTGCCCCGTGGCGCGACGGTCAGCAGCGCAAACGGTGAGTTCGTCACACTCGTTCAAGAAGGCGGATTGGTGTTTTTGCCCAACGCCCTGGACACCCGAGACCTGTGGATAACCGCACCGGGACTGGAGCGCTGCGAACTGCGTTTCGAACTGCCGGCCAAGGCCAATACCCAGGTGTATTACGAGACCGCCACCGCCCAGTGCCGAACACTTTAAGGATGCCCCCATGAAGCTGTCCCACCCTTTACGGTTAACACTCGGCACCCTGATGTTGAGCGGACTTGCGCCTCAGGCCTGGGCGCTCGCCGATGAATGCCTGCTCACCCTGAGTCAGCCGGTGCTCGATTACGGCTTGATGAATCGGGCAATACGCGGCGATGCCCCCGCAGAGCGAACCCTGGGCGAGCGCCGCCTGAGTCTGAACCTGAACTGCCCGCATTCCACCGACATGACCCTGTTCTACCGCGCCATGGCCGCGACCGCCGAGCGCTTCCGCTTTGCTGAACGCGGTAGCTATGCAGTGCGCATGGGTGACGCCGTACTCGATGGGCAACCGGTGGACCTGGGCCTGATTTCCGCCATCGACCAGGTACCCGAAGAAACCGCTTCGAGCCTGCTTTGGCGACCGCAGCAGGCAATCGTTCCGGTTCGGGGCGGCGTGGCGGTGCAAGGTCAAAGTCTTTCGGCGCAACTGGAACTGACAGCCTGGGCTCCGGAAAAAGCGTTGCAGGTACGCGATGCCATTGTCTGGGAAACCACCGGTCTGTTCGACGCAGTCGCTACGGGCCATTCAAGGGAGATAACCCTGCGCGCCAGCTTTGCGCCCGCCGCGTGCAAGGTGGAACTGTCCAATGGCGGCCTGGTGGATTTCGGTCGGTTATCGATAAACGACCTCAACCCCGACAAAGGCACCCGATTGCCTCCCAGGGATTTGACCCTGCAGGTTGGCTGCGACGCCCCGACGCAATTTGCCCTGGTCATGCATGACAACCGCTCAGGCACGGCGACGGTCAACAGCGAGATTTACTACGGGCTGGGTGTGGATAACCGCAGCAACAAGATTGGCCTGTACTCACTGAATGTCGACCCCGCCAATGCCAGTGCGGACAGCTTTGCCCGCGTGTATCGAACCGACTCCACCACCCAGGGCGTGGCCTGGAGCACCTCCAGCTCGAACCCCATACCGATCGCCCGGAAAAGCTACCTGGGCTTCACCAACAATGCCGGCAGCAGCGCAGGGCCGGCCTCGATCCAGAATCTCACGACCACAGTGACGGTCGATGCCGTCATTGCTCCCACCGCGAGCCTGGACCTGAGCGGCGCCGTTCACCTCGATGGCTCGGCGACGATCGAAATGCTTTACCCGTAACACCCACTCTGCCTTGTTGAACCCGAGGTGCAATGACGTGCCCCGGGGCATTCAAGGTCAACAACAGTAGCAAGGAGTTTCACCCATGAAAAAGTACTTCGCAGCACTCGCCACAACGGCACTGATCAGCGCGGCTCCTTTTGCGCTCGCAGCGTCGAGCACTGACCTGACGGTTACAGGCCTCATCACGCCAGTCGCTTGCACGCCGACCCTCTCCAGCGGTGGTGTCATTGATCTGGGCAAAATCTCGGCAGGAGACCTTTTACCGGATCAGAACACCCTGGTCAGCACTGATCCACTTCAATTGACCGTGACCTGCGATGCAGCAACGAAGTTCGCAGTGAATCCAATTGACAATAATCCCAATACGGGCCTTACCGGTTCGTTCGGCCTTGGCTTGGGAAATGAAGGCGAAGAGCTGGGCTTCTATCACCCCAGGGTCATTACGGTCATGGACGGTGCAACCGAGCTGGACCCGATCGAGTCAGCCGACGATGGAACAACCTGGGCGAAAGCAGATTCGGCAAAACCTGGTTACCTCTTGTCCGTGGCAGCACTCGGCGAAACGGACCCGGCCAATGCACAGAACGTCACTATCGACTTCGCGATCGATTCCTACATCGCCCGCGCTGATTCGCTTGACCTGACCGACGAAATCGACATCGACGGTTCCGCGACCCTTGAAGTGAAGTACCTGTAAGGAACAAGGTGCTGGACCGTCCGCGGTTCAGCACCGTTACGGCCCACTGAAAAAAAGGATTTTATCGTTGAAGCCTATCCCCATCAACCTGGCAACGGCGCTGTTGTTGAGTACGACAATTTGCGCCCATGCGGCGTCAGTCGTTGAGCTGACGATCAACGGCACCCTGACGCCAGTCGCTTGCACCCCGTCATTTTCCAACAACGGCCTTGTCGATTTCGGAAAAATCTCCCGGCAGGAGCTGAACGTCGACAAACGCACGCAACTTCGCGACGAGACACTCGACTTCAGCATTCACTGCAATTTGCCTGCGCGTTTTGCATTGATCATGCGGGACAATCGAGAAGGCTCGGCCATCACCAACAGTGAAATCTATTACGGTCTGAAGTTCGACGGCAGCGGCAACAGGATTGGCTTGTATTCGCTGCGTTTCGATCCCGTCAACACCGTAGTGGACGCTCTGCCTCAAGTGTATCGAACCGACTCCACCACCGGAGGGCGGGCATGGAGTGCATCCCGGTCAACCCCCATACCGATCGCTGCGCGAAGTTATCTGGGTTTCACCGATGTACCCGCCAGCACCGCAGGGCCCATTGCAATCCGGAACTTGTCCAGCCGGATCACCCTGCAAGCGGTCATCGCACCGACCTCGACGCTGGACTTGAGTGAAGACGTGTTCATTGATGGCTCGGCAACCCTGGAACTTGTCTATTTATAGATTCCAATCATGGCTGGATTTTCTCACTGCTGACCTGCACACACAGCGCCCGCCCGGCACCGAGGCCGGCGATGATCGCACCCAGGCCAATGACGCCGAAGATCCAGCCCCACAAGCTACAAGGTCACTTGCCAGGCCAGCGGGTCAGGCAGCAAGCCGCGATCTTATCAGCGGCTGGCGTCCACCCCGGCAACAGGCCTTTGAAACCCAGCGCCTGACGCGACCACTTCCACAGATTGAAACTGTCGCTATGCTCGCCAATCTTGCCGTTACGGAAGACGCAATGCGCTACATGTCACCGGCATCGAGACGTTAAAACGCTTGGTAGAACCGGGTGATCAATGCGGTTAGTGGGCCATACCGCTGTCGCGGGCATAGGCAAAAAGCTCGACGTCAGTACTGATGCCCAGGCGGAGCATGGCCATGTTTTTCTGTTTACTGATAGTCGACACACTGCGTTTAACCTGGTGGGCGATTTCGCTGACGGTCATGCCGTTGGCCAACATTCTGACCACCTCCAATTCCTTGACCGACAGTGGCGATTCCTCCAGCTGACGGTCCGCGTTGTCCAGCAGTTCGCGCAGGGGCTCACTGATGTATCGCCGCCCCAGCCCCACCGCATTGATTGCCGCCGGCAGCTCGGACACCGAGGTGTTTTTCGCGACAATGCCCATCGCCCCTTGAGCCAGCGCCGCCCTCGCGGTGGCCACGCTGGTAAACATTGTCAGCAGAATCACCGGCATTGCCGGGTATAGACGGCGCAGGGTATTCAACATTGTCAGGCCATCGACCTGCTGCCCGCCCGGCATGGAAAAATCGGTGATCAACAGATCACAGGGGGTGTTTGAAAGCACATTCATCAGGTCGTCTACGCCATCGGCCTCTCCGACAATTTCGCATTGTCTGCTGGCATTGATGAGCATCCGCATTCCTACGCGAACAACAGAATGATCGTCAGCAATTACGACTCGCATTGAGGGACTTTTCCTACATGACTGCATGCCATGAAAGTAGCCCTGTTTTATAGCCACCACAACTCCCAGAAACAACCCTTGCTCCAAGCAGTTTCAGAGCCTTCAAGCCCCCAGGGCATTACTCCGAAAACAAAAAGATTAGTCCCACAGAGCAAAACAAATAGCCCTACGAAATCAGGGAAATTTCATGCCTGAATAGCCAAAAGCTTACGTAGCCCACAACACTTATTCGTACGCCAACCGACGCTTTCGTATTTGTTGCATTTCTTATCCTCACCTCGATGGATACATTGCGTCGCCCTTGAGCAGCCCGATACCCAACATCCCGCAGCCTTGGCCATCAACCTGAAAACGCTCATCGAGAGGAGCACACGACCATGAACAAACAACTGACGATACTGGGTACTGCCTTGTTGCTTGGCGCTGCCACTTCCGCCTTCGCCGCCTCCAGCACTGACCTGACCGTCACCGGCACCATCACCCCTGCTGCCTGCACGCCGAGTCTTGCCGGCGGTGGCGTGTTTGATTACGGGAAAATAGCTGCCAAGGACCTGAAGCCAGATGCTGCCACCCCACTCGGGCAAAAAACTCTTCAACTTACCGTGAATTGCGATGCGGAAACCCTGTTTGCGATTATGCCAGTTGATAACAGGGCGGAGTCCTCGACCTCTCCCGTCCGCTACGGGCTGGGTTTTATCAACGGAGATGAGAAGCTCGGGGAGTACGTCTTGAATTTTATGAACGTTATTGCAGACACTCCATCGGCAATACTGCAATCGAGCGATGGCGGGGTGTCATGGACTGATGGAAACACCGCTATTTATCCGGGCTATTTGGTTGCCTTTGGCGACAGCACCGGAATCAGAGTTCCCCACCCCCTGCAGGATGTCAGAGTGGATCTGCGCGTTTCCCCTTTCATTGCCCCAACCCAAAACCTCACCCTGACCGACGAAGCACAAATCGACGGCTCGGCCACCCTGCAAATCGTCTACCTGTAACTCAACTCAATACCGGGCAACGAACCTGCCGTTAGTTGCCCAATAAACCATTAAGAAAAGCCCAGTGAACATTCACCACCCTGCCCTCGCGACAGCGCTGCTGATCGCCTGCGCCCCCCTGTTTCCACCGCTCAGCGCACATGCCTGGCGGTCAACGGCTTGATCAATCAACGAGACACGTCATGAAGAAGATTTTCAAGTTTGCACATCATTTGATCTACATCGGCTTTGGCGGCTTTGTGCTGCTGATGGCCGCCCAGGCCCAGGCTGACGGCATGGTCCCCGACACCTCCGTGGTGATCGTCAACGAGGCCGACGGCGAAGCCTCCGTGACCGTGACCAACACCGATGCCAACCTGGCCCTATTGCACATCACCCTGGAAGACATCCCCGAAGACACCGAGCAACTGGTGTTCGTGACCCCGCCGCTGGCCCGGGTCGAAGCCTCGAAAAGCCAGTTGATCCGTTTCATCCTGCAATCGGAAAAGCCCCTGGTGACCCAGCGCCTGAAGAGGGTGATCTTTGAAGGCATCCCTCAAGGCAAAGCCGGCGCCGAAGCCGGGAGCGCCCGCGTGGGTGTGACGGTGCGCCAGAACCTGCCGGTGATTCTGCACCCCAAGGGCCTCAAGCCCAATCGCACGCCATGGACCGACCTGCAATGGTCGTTGAACAACGGCCAACTGACCGTCAGCAACGATACGCCTTACGTCGTACGGCTGGCCCAGGAGGTACAACTGCTGCCTTCGGGCAATGCGATGTTGCCAAAGGCCTACGTGTTGCCGGGCGAGAAGCTCAGCGTCGCGGTATCGACCCAGACCGCCAAACAGGTGCGCATCCAGCCGGCCACGGTGTATGGCTTCGCAGCGCCGCCGTTCGAGGCACCGCTCAAGCCCTGAACCACCGTAGAACCAGCGCCCCCAGGGAAGAGTGGGCGTGAACTTTCGGGATGACGGTCGTTACCGTCCCCGACGCAAGCCAGCGGCGGCAGTGGATCAAGCCAGCACAGCGGCAATGACTCAGTGAACTCCATGAACACCGTATCCAAATACCGTGATGGCGAAGCCATGCCTGAAAAGCAGGCTGTAAACGCTCGTCTGTCGACGCTACGCGCCAGTACCGTGGCGCTGCTGAGTAACGCGCTGCTGTTGCTCGATGCCCGTGCCGAAGACCTCAGCGGCGCGGCATTGCTGACCTCGTTCGACCAGAAAATGTTGACGCAACGCGGCATCGACCCGGCTTTGGCAACCTCATTGCTGCAGGCTCCGCGCTTCAGCGCCGGCAAGCACCCGATCACCCTCATCGTTAACGGCCAGCCCCGTGGACGGGTGGATGCGGCGTTCAACCACGAAGGTGAGCTGTGCTTTGACCGTGCCCTGCTCGACGCCGCCAACCTGGTTGAACCGGCTGCACCGGCCGACGGCCAGCGCTGTTTCGATGCGCTCGGCACCTGGCCGCAGATGACCATCGAACAGGACCCGGCAAACCTCAGTGTTAAGCTGATCGCCCCTACCGACGCCATACGGCCGACGGCCCGGGACTTCACGGGTTATCAAACCGGTGGCTTCGCCGCCTTGCTCAATTACGACGTCAACAGCCTGTTCAGCGATAACGCTGGCCAGTCGAGTCGCTACCTGTCAGCCAACACCGAGCTGGGCTTCAACGCCGGGGACTGGATCGTGCGCAGCCGCCAGGTGCAGACCTGGCAAAACGACGTGTCGACCACCACACATCTGGCGGCCTACGCCCAGCGGACGTTTGCCAGCCAGGAAACGGTGCTGCAGGCAGGCCAGATCAGCCTCTATAACCCGGTACTGGCCGGGGCGCAGATCACTGGCGTGCAGTTGATGACCGAACAGGCATTGCAAAGCGAAGGCCAAGGCTCGCCCATCGAAGGCATTGCCAGGAGCCAGGCTCAGGTGGAAGTCCGCCAGAACGGCTCGTTGATCCACTCGACGGTGGTACCGGCCGGCCCGTTCTCATTAAACGACGTGCGCCGTCTCGACAATCGTTCCGACGTTGAAGTCACGGTCAAGGAAACCGATGGCAGCGAGCAGCGCTTTACCATCCCCGCGGCCCTGCTCGGGGTCGGCTTGCCCGCCCCCGGTTTTTCCCTGGCCGCCGGCCAGGTACGCAACACCGGCGACACCCAGGGCAACGACCCTTGGGTGGTCAGCGGTGGCTGGACCGGCGCACTGAGCCCGCTGATGCAATTGAGTGCCGGCGCCACTGGTGCCACCGACTACCTCGCCGCGGGTGCCGGCCTGGGCTTGCAGCCCGGCAAGAACACGCAGATCCAGACCACCCTGCAAGCCTCCGATATCCGCGCCGGGAAACCTGCAAAAGGTGTTCAGGCGGATCTGGGCATATCGCAACGCGTGGGTGAACAGTGGTCGGTGAATGCCAGCACCTCGCACCGCACGTTCGGATACAGCGATCTGTCGGAAGCCGTGGCCGCAATCGAGTCCGAGCGCAGCCACTCCCGTAATCGCGACCAGCAAACGCTGGGGCTGAGCTGGTCCCCACCGGGGCTGGGCGCTTTCAGCGGCAGTGTCAGCCGTTCGACCTCGTTCGACGGGCAAAGCAGCAACCGCGCGCTGCTCTCGTGGGGCACCAATATCGGCGGCGTCTCGGTTTCGGCCTCGGCGCAATGGCAAGTCAGCGGTACCCAGAGCAGTGATGACAGCGTGTATCTGAACCTGAGCATTCCGCTGGGTGAAACCCGCCGGGCGCGCACCTGGGTGCGCAATGCCGGCGGTGAATACCGCAGCGGCGTCGGCCTGAGCGAACAGGTCAACGATCAACTGAGCTACCGGGTCGGCGTCGAACACGACACGCGTGACAAGCAAGTGCAGACCTCCGCCGGTGTTTCGCTGTTGCCGCGCTACAGCCAGCTGGACCTGAACTACACCCGCTCCGATGCCGAGCGTTCGAGTTATCAGGCGGGCGCGCGCGGGGGTGCCGTGTTGCACGGTGACGGCGTGACGTTCACGCCCTACCCAGTGCGCGAAACCTTTGCACTGGTGTCGGTCGGCGATGCCGACTCGATCAAGGTCTCGACCCCGAGTGGTCCGGTCTGGACCGACAGCAAAGGCAACGCGGTGGTGTCACAACTGACGGCCTATGGTCGCAGCGCAGTGGAAGTCGACACCCGTTCGCTGCCGCGCAACCTCGATATCAACAATGGGCTGGCGGTGGTCTCCGCCGGGCGCGGCGCCGTCGACAAAATCGACTTCGGCATCACCCAGACCCGCCGTGCGTTGCTCAAGGTCACCACCGCCAACGGTGCGCCACTGCCCCGTGGCGCCACGGTGAATACCGAAGACGGCGAGTTCGTCACGCTCGCCCAGGAAGGCGGCGTGGTGTTCCTGCCGAACGTACTGGACAGCCCGACCCTGTGGATCACTGCACCGGGCATGGACCGCTGCCAATTGAGCTTCGAGCTGCCGGCCAAAGCCGATACCGACGCGTACTACGAAACCGCCGCCGCCCAGTGCCGAGCGCTTTGAGGATGACCGCATGAACCTGTCCCGCCCCTTGTTTCTGACCCTTGGCGCTCTGTCGCTGAGCACAATGGCACCGCACGCCTGGGCCTTCGCCAACGACTGTCAGCTCAGCGTGAGCCAGCCGGTACTCGATTACGGCTTGATGAACCGTGCGATCCGCGCCGACAGCCTGCCTGAACGTACGCTGGGCGAACGCCGCGTGAGCCTGACCCTGAGCTGCTCACAACCCACTGACATGACCGTGTTCTATCGCGCCATGGCCGCGACCGCCGAACGTTTTCGCCTGGCCGACCGGGGCAGCTACGCTGTGCGCGCAAGCCATGCGGTACTCGATGGGCAGTCAGTCGACCTGGGGCTGATCTCCGCCACCGGTCAGACGCCGGAAGCCACAGCGTCGAGCCTGCTGTGGCGGCCGGAGCAGGCAATCGTCCCGGTGCGAGCCGGTGCAGTTGCCAAGGGGCAGAGCTTTTCGGCACAGCTTGAATTGACGGCCTGGGCCCAAGAGCAGGCATCACAAGTGCGCGACGCGGTGGTCTGGGAGGCCACGGGTCTGCTCGATGCGGTCGCCGCCGGACGCTCCAGGGAAATCGCCCTGCGTGCCAGCTTCGCCCCTGGGGCATGCAACGTGAACCTGTCAAACGGTGGCCTGGTGGATTTTGGCCGAATGTCCAAAAACGATCTGAACACCGATAAAAGCACCCGCCTGCCGCCCAAGGGGTTGAACCTGCAGGTCGGCTGCGATGCACCGACGCATTTCGCCCTGCGCATGCACGACAACCGCACCGGTTCGGCGACGGTGAACAGCGAAATTTACTACGGCCTGGACGTGGACGGCCGCAACAACAAAATCGGCCTGTATTCGCTGACCCTCGACCCGGGCAGCGCCAGCGCCGACAGCTATGCGCGGCTGTTTCGAACCGACTCCACCACCGGTGGCACGGCCTGGAGCACGGCCAGCACGAGCCCGATTCCACTCGCCCAAAACAGCTACCTGGGGTTCACCGACCTTGCCGGCAGCATCTCGGGCCCTGTCGCGATCCAGAACCTCAGCGCCGCCGTCACGGTCGAGGCGGTCATCGCCCCCACCGAAAACCTGGATCTGAGCAGCGCCGTCCACCTCGACGGCTCGGGCACGATCGAAATCGTTTACCTGTAACACCCACCCCTGGCGAACTGGAGGCCATCACGTGCCCGGGTACAACCAGGGAAAACCCCGAAAAAGGAAAAGAATGAAACATTACTTCGCAGCACTCTCCGCAACCGCTCTGATCAGCCTCGCGCCTTATGCCCTTGCGTCTTCGACTGACCTGACTGTTACCGGCACCATCACCCCGCAAGCCTGCACTCCTGGTTTTTCCGGCGGCGGTGTAGTGGACTACGGCAAGCTCCTGGTCAAAAATCTGAACACCACTGAGCCCACTGAATTAGCAGATCGCGACCTTCAATTGAACCTCACATGTGGGGCGCCGAGACTGGTCGCACTGAGGGTCATCGACAATCATCCCTATCTGGATATTGCGAATTACACCTACTTTGGAATGAGATTGACGCCCGCAGGTGAAAAACCGGGGTATTTTTTCCTGAATATCACCCAAACACTGGCGGATGGGGCGAGCGCCCAAGCGATCTACTCAATGGATGAGGGGAGAACCTGGAAGAGCGCCTCAGAAATTTTCCGTGATGAACTGTGGTCGGTCAGCTCCACCACTGACCACACCAAACCAATCATGGTGAACAACGCGACGATGGATCTGCGGATAAAAACCGTGATCCATCCTACCGACAGCCTCACCCTGATTGACGACTTCACCCTCGATGGTTCGGTAACCTTCGAAGTGGTATACCTGTAGGCCTGCAACGCCGAACCCTTCGGTGCGACTGCGACCGAAGGGTTCGGCATCTACCGGTTCCGGATGTCACGACGCTGTCCCGGACCGTGAGGGATGGATGCCCTTCACCCTCATGCCTTTTCGCTTTCGACCTGCACATACAGCGCCCGCCCGGCACCGAGGCCGGCGATGATCGCACCCAGGCCGATGACGCCGAAGATCCAGCCCACGGCCGTCCAGCCGCCGGTCCAGTCATGCACGATGCCGACCGCGAACGGCCCCATGGACGCCAGGGTGTAACCGAAGCCCTGGGCCATGCCCGACAGGTTCGCCGCGACGTGGGAGTCCCGTGAGCGCAGCACGATCAGCGTCAATGCCAGGCTGAACGTGGCGCCCTGCCCCAGCCCCAGCACAATTGCCCAGCCCCACAAGCCATCGATCGGCGCATACAGGCAACCGAACAAGCCGCCGAGGGTCAGCGCCATCACGATCACAATCGCCAGCCGCTGGTCCTTGCCACGGGTCGCCAGCCAGGGTGCCGCGAGCGAGCTGACCAGTTGCACGATCACCGAGCCCGACAGCACCAGCCCAGCCTGGGTCGGGGTCAGGCCGCGCCCGATCAGAATCGATGGCAACCAGCCGAACACGATGTAGGCCAGGGACGATTGCAGGCCCATGTACAAGGTCACTTGCCAGGCCAGCGGGTCACGCAGCAAACCGCGAACGCGATAGGCGACGTTGTGCGCGCCGTGTTTCTGGCCGACTTGCGGCAGCCAGAACACGGCCGCCGCCAACGCGGGGATAACCCAAAAACCAAGACCCAGCGCCCAGCTCTTGTCGAAATGCTCACTGAGGGGCACGGTCGCACCCGCCGCCATCGCCGCCCCCAGGCACAGGGCCATGGTGTAGACGCCGGTCATGGTCCCGGCCTGTTTCGGGAAATCGCGCTTGACGATGCCTGGCAACAACACGCCGATCACGCCGATGCTGGCACCGGCGAGCACGCTTCCGGCAAACAGGCCGATCTCGCCGAACGAACTGCGCAGGATGATCCCGCCAGCCAGGGTCAGAAGAATACCCAACACGACCCGCTCGGCACCGAAGCGACGCGCCAGCAGCGGCGCCAGTGGCGCAAACAGGCCAAGGCAAAGCACCGGCAGCGTGGTCAGCAATCCCGCCGTGGACGCCGACAAGCCGAGGGTCTTCGAGACCTCGCTGAGCATCGGCGCCATGCTTGACAGCGCCGGACGCAGGTTCAGCGCCACCAGGATCAGGCCCAGCAGCAACAGCCACGGCCGACGCAGGACCGGATGAGCTTGCTGGACCTGTTCGTCATCGGCCTCGGCGTCGATCAGCAGCTCGTTCAACTCTGCCGAACGTTTTCGGGCTGTGGATAAATCACCGCGGTGCACGGACTTCTCGGTTTCAAGGTTCATTGATCAACTGCCTCGACAGGGCTTTGGCCCGTTCCGCGTCGCGTTGTTCGACGGCATCGAGCAACTCGATATGCAGGTCGAACACTTCCTGGCGGCGCGGGACGATGCTCAGGGTCTGGCGCAACTGCGCGCCGACGATGCTGGAGAAATAGCGATACAACTCGCTGAGGGTCGGGTTATGTGCGGCGTCCACCAACCGACGGTGAAACACCAGATCGCAGGCGATGTAGGTATCGAGATCGCCGTGGTAGTGGCTGCCGCTGACACCCAGCGCCTCGCGCAATGCCACCAGGTCTTCATCGGTGCGGCGCATGGCTGCCAGGCCGATCGCCTCGACTTCAAGGATGTGCCGGGTTTCCCGGGCCTGCTCAAGGGAGCAGCGCGACAGCGCCTTCAAGGTATCGAGCGGATCGACCACCGCACGCAGGTAACTGCCGTCGCCCTGGCGGATCTCGATCAACCCGGAAAACGCCAACACCCGCATGGCTTCGCGCACGGTGTTGCGGCTGATGCCCAGTTCGGCGGACAACTCAGGTTCGGTGGGCAAACGCTGGCCCACAGCCCAAACGCCCTGGTTGATCCGCAGGCGCAGCTGGTCCAGAGCCTGATCGACCAGGGATCGTTTTACCAATGGAGAGATTTCTGACACGGAATTCGCCCTCTCATCCAATCATAGGATGAATTTTCTGACATGGTAGTCAACATGTTCCACGAGGGCAATGCCTCTGTAGGAGCGAGCTGGCTCGCGATGGACTCGAGAGCACCGCGGGGTACCTGCCAACCAGCGTTATCGTTGACGTCCATCGCGAGCCAGCTCGCTCCTACAGGCAAAAAAAAACCCGGAACATGTCCGGGTTTATTTCAGTGCCTGGGTTCGATCAATGCAGGATCTGGCTCAGGAACAACTTGGTGCGCTCATTCTGCGGATGGTCGAAGAAGTCGTTCGGCGCGGCCTGTTCGACGATTTCGCCCTTGTCCATGAAGATCACGCGGTTGGCCACGGTGCGAGCGAAGCCCATTTCGTGGGTTACGCAAAGCATGGTCATGCCGTCTTCGGCCAGGCCGATCATGGTGTCGAGCACTTCCTTCACCATCTCCGGGTCGAGTGCCGAGGTCGGTTCGTCGAACAGCATGATTTTCGGTTTCATGCACAGCGCGCGGGCAATCGCCACACGCTGTTGCTGACCGCCGGACAGTTGCCCCGGGTATTTATGCGCCTGCTCCGGAATGCGTACGCGCTCCAGGTAGTGCATGGCGATTTCCTCTGCCTTGCGCTTGGGCATCTTGCGCACCCACATCGGCGCCAGGGTGCAGTTCTGCAAAATGGTCAGGTGCGGGAACAGGTTGAAGTGCTGGAACACCATGCCGACTTCACGGCGGATCGCTTCGATCTGCTTGAGGTCGTTGGTCAGTTCCGTGCCATCGACCACGATGCGGCCCTGCTGGTGTTCTTCCAGGCGGTTGAGGCAGCGGATGGTGGTGGATTTGCCCGAACCCGACGGCCCGCACAGAACGATACGCTCGCCCTGCTTGACGTTCAGATTGATGTCTTTCAACACGTGGAACTGGCCGTACCACTTGTTCACGCCCTGCATCTGAATAATGCCTTCAGGGCCCACAGGCTGTTTGATTGCTTCGCTCATAAAAGAACTTCCTAAATTAGGTACGGCGCTTCAGCGCTTGTGGCCAGTGTCGAGCTTGCGTTCCAGATGCATGGAATAGCGCGACATACCAAAACAGAAAATCCAGAACACCAGGGCGGCGAACACATAGCCTTCGGTGGCCATGCCCAGCCATTTCGGGTCGGCGGCGGCTTGCTTGACGCTGTTGAGCAGGTCGAACAGGCCGATGATGATCACCAGGCTGGTGTCCTTGAACAGCGCGATGAAGGTGTTGACGATGCCGGGGATCACCAGCTTCAGGGCTTGCGGCAGAATCACCAGGCCCATGCTGCGCCAGTAGCCCAGGCCCATCGCCGCGGCCGCTTCGTACTGCCCCTTGGGAATCGCTTGCAGACCACCACGCACCACTTCGGCCACATAGGCCGACTGGAACAGGATCACGCCGATCAGGGCCCGCAGCAGTTTGTCGAAGTTCATGCCTTCAGGCAGGAACAGCGGCAGCATCACCGAGGACATGAACAGCACCGTGATCAACGGCACGCCGCGCCAGAACTCGATGAAGGTCACGCAGACCACGCGAATCGCCGGCAAGTTCGAACGACGGCCCAGGGCCAGGACAATCCCCAACGGCAGCGCACCGGCGATGCCGACGGTGGCGATCACCAGGGTCAGCATCAGGCCACCCCATTGGCTGGTCGCGATGTTGGTCAGGCCGAAGATGCCGCCATGCAACAGGAAGTAGGCAAAGATCGGGTACAGCACCAGGAAGCCCAGCCCGTACACCGCTTTATGGTGAAAGCGCGAGATGAACAACGGCGCCACGCCGACAATCGCCAACCACACCGTCAGGTCCACGCGCCAGCGCAGTTCCGGCGGGTAATAGCCGTACATGAACTGGCCGAAACGCTGCTGGATGAACACCCAGCAGGCGCCCTCCTTGGTGCAGTCGGCGCGGGTCGTGCCCACCCAGTTGGCGTCGAGGATGGCCCAGTGCAGGATCGGCGGCACCACCAGGTAGATGAGGTAGAACGCAAACAGGGTCAGCAGGGTGTTGAGCCAGCTGGAGAACATGTTCGCGCGCATCCACGCCACCACACCGATGCTGCTGTGAGGAGGTGGCATGTCAGGTTTGAAAGTATGAGTACTCATGCGCTTTTCCTTACCGCTCGATCAGCGCAATGCGCTTGTTGTACCAGTTCATCAGCAGGGAAATGCTGATACTGATCGCCAGGTACACGCTCATGGTGATGGCAATCACCTCGATCGCCTGGCCGGTCTGGTTGAGCACGGTGCCGGCGAACAGCGAGACCATTTCCGGATAACCGATACCGGCCGCCAGCGAGGAGTTCTTCGCCAGGTTCAGGTATTGGCTGGTCAGCGGTGGAATGATTACGCGCAGGGCTTGCGGGATGATCACCTTGCGCAGGGTCGGACCGTTGCGCAGGCCGAGGGAATGCGCCGCCTCGGTCTGGCCATGGCTGACCGACTTGATGCCCGAACGCACGATCTCGGCGATGAACGCGGCGGTGTACACCGTCAGCGCCAGGGTCAAGGCCAGCAGTTCCGGGATCAGTACCCAGCCACCGACGAAGTTGAAGCCTTGCAGCTTTGGCATTTCCCAATGCAAGGGTGCGCCGAAGATCAGCGCGCACAAGGCCGGGATCACCAGGAACAGCGCCAGGCCGACCCAGAACTTGTGGAACGGTACACCCGTCTCTTCGAAGCGCTTGGTGGCCCAGCGGCTCATCAGCACGATGGCGACGATGGCCACCACGACGCTGGCCACGAACGGCCAGAAACCATCGGCCATCAGCGCAGCGGGCATG
The DNA here is from genome assembly GCF_047304225.1 of Pseudomonas sp. Pseusp3. Lineage (NCBI taxonomy): Bacteria > Pseudomonadati > Pseudomonadota > Gammaproteobacteria > Pseudomonadales > Pseudomonadaceae > Pseudomonas > Pseudomonas sp. Pseusp3. The sequence continues at coordinate 16,133 of NZ_JBGLYV010000040.1, forward strand.
TTCAGGCCGCGGGCGCTGACGAAGAAGGTGTCGCCGAAGTTATGGCTGTTGCGCGGCCCCGGCATGGTCAGGAACACCGCGAAGTACCAGAACAGGATCTGCAGCAATGGCGGAATGTTGCGGAAGACTTCCACGTACACCGTCGCCAGCTTGGCGATGATCCAATTCTTCGACAGCCGCGCCACACCGACGATGAAGCCGAGGATCGTCGCCAGGATCACGCCGATGAAGGTCACCAGCAAGGTGTTGAGCAGGCCGATGACAAACACCCGGGCGTAAGTGTCCGCTTCGGTGTAGTCGATCAGGTGCTGAGCGATGCCGAAACCGGCACTGCGCTCCAGAAAGTCGAAACCGGAGGTAATGCCCCGGTGCTGAAGGTTGGTTTGCGTGTTGTCGAACAGAAACCAGCCTAACGAGACCACCCCGATAATCGTGATGATCTGGAATACCCACGCACGCACTCGTGGATCGCTGAGGCTGAGCCTCTGCTTTGGTGCGCCGATTGAATTTTGCATGAAGTGCCCCGGAAATAATGGAACAGAACATCACCCGGCGGTTGGCCCACCGGGTGATAGAACCATCAGCGCACTGGTGGTGCGTATTGAATGCCGCCAGCGTTCCACAGAGCGTTCAGCCCGCGGTCGATTTCCAGCGGAGTGCTCTTGCCGAGGTTTTTCTCGAACACTTCGCCGTAGTTACCCACTTGCTTGATGATCTGCACGACCCAGTCTTTCTTCACTTTCAGGTCTTTGCCGTATTCACCGTCGGTACCCAGCAGACGGGCAACGTCAGGGTTCTTGGTGGCCTTGGCTTCGGCTTCGACGTTCTTCGAAGTGATGCCGGCTTCTTCAGCGTTGAGCATCGCGTAGCCAGTCCAGCGCACGATGGCCAGCCACTCGTCGTCGCCATTACGCACGACCGGGCCCAGAGGTTCCTTGGAAATGGTTTCCGGCAGAACCACGTAGTCCTTCGGCGAAGCCAGCTTGCTGCGCTGGGCGAACAGCTGGGACTTGTCGGAGGTCAGTACGTCGCAACGACCGGATTCCAGCGACTTGGCGCTTTCGTCGGAGGTGTCGAAGGTAATCGGGGTGTACTTCAGGCCGTTGCCGCGGAAGTAGTCGGAAACGTTCAGCTCGGTAGTGGTACCGGCCTGGATGCAGATGGTTGCACCGTCCAGTTCTTTAGCGCTTTTCACGCCCAGCTTGTTGTTTACCAGGAAGCCGATGCCGTCGTAGTAGGTGATGAAACCCGGAAACTTCAGGCCCATGCCCGCGTCACGGGAGCTGGTCATGGTGGTGTTGCGCGACAGGATGTCGATTTCGCCGGATTGCAGCGCGGTGAAGCGCTCCTTGGCGTTCAACTGGCTGAACTTGACCTTGGTCGCGTCGCCGAAGACAGCAGCCGCTACCGCACGGCAGTAGTCAGCATCGATACCAACGATCTTGCCGGTGGAATCCGGAACCGAGAAGCCTGGCAGGCCATCGCTGACGCCACACTGCACGAAACCTTTCTTCATCACTGCATCCAGGGTTGCGCCCGCCTGGGCAAACCCGCTGACACCGAGTACCGCGGCTGCAGTCACGATAGCCAGGGTGGATTTCAACATCTTCATTCAAACCTCCAGTTTTGCTCTTGTTGTGTCGGAGCGTGAGTCCAGTCGCACCCTTTTGAGGCGTAGTCGACCCGTGTTGGCTTGTTTTGGGGTCAACCGACGTAAGACGTTAGCTATGAGTCTAGTAGGAGAAAATCCACATAATGGAAAGCTCACTCTCACCAGTCGGCCGAACGGGCTGTAGCCCTTTCACGTTCGCGAAGCCCGTAGCGGCCTTTGGCGAACATCCATCACCGGATTCTTTTCAATCCCACTAACAACCTTGGCCTGATAGTGTTACCGACAGACGTAGGATTTTTCATACAAGCTTCGCCATAGCAAAGCCCGTACCACACCGCCCGCGGAAGCGGTTCAGCTGCAGGTCAATAGCAAAACTTGTAACCTTGCGACACTTTCTTAACGGATCAACCAGACGCGCACTTCGATCACGCACTTAATGAGCGCGCACGCACAACATTGGAGCAGCCATGACCAACCCCTTGATTCTAGAACCCGTCAAGACCGCAGACGCCTGCGTCATCTGGCTGCATGGCCTGGGCGCCGACCGCTATGACTTCCTGCCGGTGGCCGAAGCGCTACAGGAAAGCCTGCTGAGCACCCGCTTCGTTTTGCCCCAGGCACCGAGCCGCGCCGTGACCATCAATGGCGGTTACGAAATGCCGAGCTGGTACGACATATTGGCCATGAGCCCGGCGCGCGCGATCAATCGTGAACAACTCGAAGAGTCGGCCAACTGGATCATCGAATTGGTTGAGACGCAGCGGGCCGGCGGAATAGACGCCTCGCGGATTTTCCTGGCAGGTTTTTCCCAAGGCGGCGCCGTGGTGTTCCACACCGCTTTTCTGAAATGGCAGGGACCACTGGGTGGCGTAGTTGCCCTCTCTACTTATGCCCCCACCTTCAGCGACGAACTGGAATTGTCGGCAAGCCAGCAACGCATCCCGGTGCTATCACTGCATGGTCAGTACGATGACGTGGTGCAAAATTCGATGGGACGTACCGCTTACGAGTATCTGAAGCAGCATGGTGTCACCGTGACATGGCAGGAATACCCAATGGGTCACGAAGTGTTACCCGAAGAAATTCGCGACATCGGCGTCTGGCTCACCGAGCGCTTGCGTTAAGCATTTCTGTTTAAAAGCGCCCTTTGATCCATCCCACTACGCCGCGCCCGATTCTTGCATTACACTGGCCGGCGTACATTCCTTAACCAATTGATGAGATGACCGTGCTCAAAGCACTCAAGAAAATGTTCGGTAAAAGCGAGACTGAGCAACTCGCGCCAGTTCCCAGCCCTGCGTCTCACGCTCCCGGCCACCGCACCGACGGTATTCAGTCTGAACGAGCCACCGCCACGGCGGCACCCAAGCATGATCCGAAGACCGCAACAGCTGACCAGCCTGCGGCGATAACAGCCCCGGAGCAGCCGCTCAGCGAAACGCCGAAACCCGCCAGACCGCGCCGTGAACCCAAGCCCAAGGCGCCCGTCATCCCATGGAAACTCGAAGACTTCGTCGTCGAACCCCAGGAAGGCAAAACCCGCTTCCACGATTTCAAGCTCGCCCCTGAACTGATGCATGCCATCCAGGACCTGGGCTTCCCGTATTGCACGCCGATCCAGGCACAGGTGCTGGGCTTCACCCTCGCGGGCAAAGACGCCATCGGCCGCGCCCAGACCGGTACCGGCAAAACCGCTGCGTTCCTGATCTCGATCATCACCCAGTTGCTGCAGACCCCGCCGCCGAAAGAGCGCTACATGGGCGAGCCACGGGCGCTGATCATCGCGCCGACCCGCGAACTGGTGGTGCAGATCGCCAAGGACGCCGCCGACCTGACCAAGTACACCGGCCTCAACGTCATGACGTTCGTCGGCGGCATGGACTTCGACAAGCAGCTCAAGCACCTCGAAGCCCGCCACTGCGACATCCTCGTGGCCACGCCGGGCCGCCTGCTGGACTTCAACCAGCGCGGCGACGTGCATCTGGACATGGTCGAAGTGATGGTACTGGACGAAGCCGACCGCATGCTCGACATGGGCTTCATCCCGCAAGTGCGCCAGATCATTCGCCAGACGCCACCGAAGTCCGAGCGTCAGACGCTGCTGTTCTCCGCGACCTTCACCGAAGACGTGATGAACCTGGCCAAGCAATGGACCACCGACCCGTCGATCGTCGAGATCGAGTCGCAGAACGTGGCCAACGAAAACGTCGAGCAGCACATCTACGCGGTGGCCGCTGCCGACAAATACAAACTGCTCTACAACCTGGTCAACGACAACGGTTGGGAGCGGGTCATCGTCTTCGCCAACCGCAAGGATGAAGTGCGACGCATCGAAGAACGCCTGGTGCGCGACGGCATCAACGCCGCGCAACTGTCCGGCGACGTGCCGCAGCACAAGCGCATCAAGACCCTGGAAGGTTTCCGCGAAGGCAAGATCCGCGTGCTGGTCGCCACCGACGTGGCCGGTCGCGGCATCCACATCGACGGCATCAGCCACGTGATCAACTTCACCCTGCCGGAAGTGCCGGACGACTACGTGCACCGCATCGGTCGTACCGGGCGTGCCGGCGCCGACGGCGTGTCCATCAGCTTTGCCGGTGAAGACGACTCCTACCAGCTACCGTCCATCGAGGAAAAGCTGGGGCGCAAGATCAGCTGTGAAACACCACCGACCCACCTGTTGCGGGCGGTTGAGCGTAAGCGTCCTCATTAAGCGACGCTGAAAAGACAAGCGCAGCCGGAAACGGACTGCGCTTTTTTTTCGCCCGTTTTTTTCAACAGGAGCTTGCCCAAGAGAACTAAAAGTCCATAATGGACAAATTAGTTTAACTCGAATCCCGGAGCCGACCATGTCCAGCACGCCCCAAGTGATCACCCAAGCCCAGGCCCGCGAGTATCTGGCGCGAGTCGATGTGCCGCAGATCCTGCGCAAGCTGTTCCGCGACCTGGCCTCAGGGCAAGCGGTGCAACCGGCGCAGCAACTGGTGGAGTTCCCGCACGGTGCCGGCGACTTCATCAACTACCTGGGTGTGCTGGCCGAAGACGGCGTGTACGGGATCAAGACTTCGCCATACATCGTCCGTGAACAGGGGCCATTGGTGACGGCGTGGACGCTGTTGATGTCGATGCAAAGCGGGCAGCCGCTGCTGCTGTGCGATGCCGGAGAGCTGACCACGGCCCGCACCGCCGCAACCACCGCTGTGGCGGTCGATGCCCTCGCGCCGCTCGCAGCCAATCGCCTGGCCATCATCGGCAGTGGCAAAGTGGCCCAGGCGCACCTGCATTACGTGAAGGGCCTGCGCGATTGGCAAAGCATCAGCCTGTACTCGCCGAGCCTGAACGAAGATGCCGAAACCGTGAGCCTGCTGAAAAACATCGAGCCACGCCTGAACATCGTCGACAGCCGCGAAGCTGCCGTTCAGGACGCTGACGTGATCATGCTCTGCACCTCGTCCGCCGGTCCGGTGATCGATCCGTCGAGCTTGCGCAAGCCGGCACTGATCACCTCCATCAGCACCAACGCACCGCGTGCCCACGAAGTGCCACCGCAGAGCCTCAACGACATGCAGGTGTTTTGCGACTATCGCCCGACCACCCCGGGCTCGGCCGGTGAAATGCTGATCGCCGCCGAACAACACGGCTGGGACAGGAGCGCGATTGTCGGCGACCTGCCCGACCTGCTCAGCGAGAAGGTGCAGCGCCCCGACTACGACCGCCATGTGTTTTTCCGCTCCATCGGCCTGGGCCTGGAAGACATTGCGCTGGCCAATGCGATCTACCGCCTGCAGCACTAACCCCCCCCGCCCTGTAGGAGCGAGCTTGCTCGCGATGGTGGATCAGGCACCACTGTGTCGACTGACACACCATCGCGAGCAAGCTCGCTCCTACAAGGTACCGAACCATTGGCATCGCGCGTTATCAGGAGACGTTCATGAGCCAGGCAGATTTCATCATCATCGGCGGCGGGATTGCCGGTGCTTCAACGGGTTTCTGGCTGTCGCAGCACGGCCGCGTGATCGTGCTCGAACGCGAATCCCATCCGGCCTATCACTCCACCGGCCGTTCGGCCGCGCTGTACACCGCAGCCTATGGCACCCCACAAGTGCGGGCGCTGACCCTGGCCAGCCGGGACTTTTTCGACAACCCGCCCAGCGGTTTCTGCGAACACCCGCTGCTGACCCCGCGCGGCGAAATGACCGTGGACCTCACCGGTGACCCGGACGAATTGAACCGGCAGTACCAGAGCGCCAGAACCACGGTGCCGGAAATGCAATTGCTCGGCGTCGACGAAGCCTGCGCGCTGGTGCCGATCCTGCGACGGGAAAAGGTCCACGGTGCCATCTACGACCCGACCGCCAGCGACATCGACACCGATGCCCTGCATCAGGGATACCTGCGCGGCATTCGTCGCAACCAGGGCGAAGTGCATACCGACAGCGAAGTCGTCAGCCTGAGCCGTGACGGCCAAGGTGTATGGCAGGTCCAGACCGGCACCCAGACGTTCAGCGCCCCGGTCATCATCAACGCCGCCGGCGCCTGGGCCGACAAGATTGGCGAACTGGCCGGTGCGCAGCCGCTGGGCCTGCAACCGAAACGCCGTGCCGCGTTCATCTTCGCCGGCCCGGAGGGCGTGGACATCCACCATTGGCCGATGCTGGTCAGCCTCGACGAATCCTTCTACATGAAACCCGACGCCGGGATGTTTCTCGGCTCGCCGGCCAACGCCGACCCGGTCGACCCCCACGATGTGCAGCCCGAAGAGCTGGACATCGCCATGGGCATCTACCAGATCGAAGAGGCCACGACCCTGACCATTCGCCGCCCGACCCGGACCTGGGCCGGCCTGCGCAGCTTCGTCAGCGACGGCGACCTGCTGTCCGGTTTCGATCCACAGGTGCCGGGGCTGTTCTGGGTCGCGGCACAAGGTGGTTATGGCATCCAGACTTCGCCGGCCATGGGCCAGGCCAGCGCGGCACTGGTGCGCGGTGCGGCGCTGCCCGAATCGCTCGGCCGTTTCGGCCTGAACGCCGAAATGCTCTCCCCCGCCCGCCTCGGCCGATCCTGATCCTCAGGTGACGCGCCCACACGATTACGGCACACTTTCAACGCCCCTTTGATGGGGCGTTGACGCTGCCTGGAGTTCCACCAATGAACGCCCCCGAAAAAGACTCGGCCCTGAACGACACGTCCCTGGATAACTTCCACGCGATCGCCGACGCCATCGCCACGTTGTTTTTCCCCCACGCCGAAGTGGTGCTGCACGACCTGCGCACGCAAAAGGTCGACTACATCGCCAACAACCTGTCCAAGCGGGAAATCGGCGACGACTCGGCGCTGGAAGACATGCTCAGCGACGATGTCAACGAACGAAACATCGGGCCGTACGAAAAGCTCAATTGGGATGGTCAGAAGATTCGCAGCCTCAGCACCGTCCTGCGCGACAGCGAGGGGCATCCGCTGGCCGTGCTGTGCATCAACCTGAATATTTCGCTGTTCGAGAATGCCAAGGCGGCCCTGGATCTGTTCCTGTCGCCGACCAAGCTGATCCCGCAACCGGATGCACTGTTCCGAGATGACTGGCAGGAGCGGATCAACACCTTCCTCCACGCCTGGCTGCGAGAGCGCCAACTGAGCCTGAACCTGCTGACCCGCGATCACAAGCGTGAGCTGGTGCTGGCGTTGCACGCCGAAGGCGCGTTCAAGGGCAAAAGCGCCTCGAACTACGTGGCCAATGTGCTGAACATGGGCCGGGCGACGGTGTACAAGCATTTGAAGGAATTGAAGGGCTGAAAGCTGTATTGCCTGACAGGGCCCCTTCGCGAGCAAGCCCGCTCCCACATTAGAACTGCGGACACAGAACCAGTGTGGGAGCGGGCTTGCTCGCGAAAGCGGACTATCAATCGCCGTAGATGTCGGACTTGAAGTACTTCTCGGAAATCTTCTGGTACTCGCCACTGGCACGAATGCCATCAATGGCCGTATTCAGCTCGCTGACCAGTTCGGTGTTGCCCTTGCGCACGGCAATCCCGGCCCCCTCGCCCACGTATTTCGGATCTTTCAGCTCCGGCCCGACAAAGGCATAACCCTGGCCACGCGGCATCGACAGAAAGTCATTGAGCGGAATGGTGTCGGCAAAAATCGCGTCGAGGCGACCGGCCGCCAGGTCCATGTAGATTTCTTCGTTGTTGCTGTAGCGCTTGACGTTGATGCCCTTGGGCTCGAACACCTCGGTGGCGTAACGGTCGGTGGTGGTAGCGCGCTGCACGCCGACGGTCTTGCCCTTGAGGCTGGCGTACTGGTCATCCACCACCGCGCCGTCCTTCATGACCAGGCGCGACGAGGTGAAATAGTACTTGTGGGTGAAGTCCACCGACTTCTTGCGGTCTTCGTTGATGGTCATGGACGACAGCGCCATGTCGATTTTCTTCACCTTCAGGGAAGGAATCAGACCGTCGAACTCGCCCTCGACCCACACACACTTGGCCTTCATCTGCGCGCACAGGGCGTTGCCGATGTCATAGTCGAAACCGACGATTTCGCCCTTGTCGGTTTTCGAGGCGAACGGTGGATACGCGGCTTCGATGCCGATACGCAGGGTTTTCTCGGCGGCGAACACAGAGCTGCACGCCAACAGGCTCAGGGCCAGACCGGTGATGAGGGGGAACTTCTTCATGTTCGTTTTCTCGCGGTTATTGTTGGTTTGGCAAGACAGAAGAAAAAGCTGAAACGGGTGGAAACCTTTTTTTGTACTTATAATTCCATCTTGGACTTTTATGTATTAACCGTCAATCAGGCAAACGGGGTTGCGCGCATCCGACGGTCGGATGGCGAGTCAGGTAGGGGTTGGGTGTATTTGATGGCCCCTTCGCGAGCAAGCCCGCTCCCACAGTTAACCGAGTTCTTTCAGGAAGAACACGGTCGAATGTGAGAGCGGGCTTGCTCGCGAAGGGGCCGGTAAGACTCGCCGAGAATCAACAGGCTATTTACTGCTTCCAGCGATCCGCCGCCGCATGATCGCTGTCACGGCCCTCGACCCAACGCGGCCCGTCGCTGGTGTTTTCTTTCTTCCAGAACGGTGCGCGGGTTTTCAGGTAATCCATGACAAAGGCGCAGGCGTCGAATGCCGCCTGACGATGAGCGCTGGCGGCGCCGACGAAGACGATCGGTTCGCCCGGTTCCAGGGCGCCGATGCGGTGCAACACTTCCAGCTTGAGCAGCGGCCAGCGTTGTTCGGCCTCGATGGCGATCTTGCCAAGGGCTTTTTCGGTCATGCCCGGATAGTGTTCGAGGAACATCCCGGCCACGTCGAGGCCGTCATTGAAGTCGCGCACGTAGCCGACAAAACTCACCACCGCGCCGACGCCAACATTGGCATCGTGCATGGCGTTGACTTCGGCCCCCGGATCGAACGCGGTGGACTGCACGCGAATCGCCATGGATCAGCCCCCGGTCACGGTCGGAAAGAACGCCACTTCATCGCCATCGCTCACCGGCTCGTCTAGCTGGCAGAGGTCTTCGTTGCGGGCGCACATCAGGTTTTGCTCGCTCAATACCTCGGCACCGTCACGCTGGGCCAGCAGTGCGCGGACGTCGTCGACGGTGGCGAAATCGCCTTGGACCTTCACCGAGTCCAGCCCCAGCGCTTCACGATAACGGGCGAAAAACTTCACGGTCACGTTCATGGCTGCTCCGCCTGGAAATGTCCGCTCTTGCCGCCGACCTTCTCCAGCAGACGCACGCTTTCGATGGTCATGCCGCGATCCACGGCCTTACACATGTCGTAGATGGTCAGCGCGGCAACGCTGGCAGCGGTCAGGGCTTCCATTTCGACGCCGGTCTGCCCGGACAGCTTGCAGCGCGCCACGATACGCACCGAGTCATCGCCTTCGGCACTGAGCTCGACTTTGACGCCGGTCAGCATCAGCGGATGGCACAGGGGAATCAGATCGCTGGTTTTCTTCGCCGCCTGGATGCCGGCAATGCGCGCCACGGCAAACACATCACCCTTGGGGTGACCGCCGCTGACGATCATCTGCAGGGTCTCGGGCAGCATGCGTACCAGCGCTTGGGCCGTCGCCTCACGGAACGTCACGGCTTTTTCAGTGACGTCGACCATATTGGCGCGACCTTGGGAATCGAGATGAGTCAGCACGGGATTACTCCTGATCAGGAGCATCGATTGTAAACCTGCGGGTCAATTTTCCGCACGCCTGATTATCAGGTCACCACCATCCCCTAAATGTAGGAGCGAGCTTGCTCGCGATGGAGTGTCATTCACCGCTGTGTCGACTGACACACCATCGCGAGCAGGCTCGCTCCTACAAGGGAGATTGTGTCGGGCACAAAAAAACCGGGCGGCTGTGAAGCCGCCCGGTTCCAGTGGACAGTTACAGATGCGATTCGGCGTATTCGGCCAGGATCGAACGTGGCACCCCTTGCAGGGTGATGTGCACCCCGTTCGGGAAGTCTTTGAAGCGTTCAGTGAGGTAGGTCAGCCCGGAGCTGGTCGCGGACAGGTAAGGGGTATCGATCTGCGCCAGGTTGCCCAGGCACACCACTTTGGAACCGGCGCCGGCACGGGTGATGATGGTTTTCATCTGGTGCGGCGTAAGGTTCTGGCATTCGTCGATCAAAATCAGGCTCTGCTGGAAGCTGCGACCCCGGATGTAGTTGAGGGATTTGAACTGCAACGGCACTTTGCTGAGGATGTAGTCGACGCTGCCATGGGTGCTTTCGTCATCCATGTGCAAGGCTTCGAGGTTGTCGGTGATGGCGCCCAGCCAAGGCTCCATTTTTTCTGCTTCGGTGCCGGGCAGAAAGCCGATTTCCTGGTCCAGGCCCTGCACGCTACGGGTGGCAATGATGCGGCGATAGCGTTTGCTGACCATGGTCTGCTCAATCGCAGCGGCCAGCGCCAGGATGGTTTTACCCGAGCCTGCGGCACCCGAGAGGTTGACCAGGTGGATGTCCGGATCGAGCAAGGCGTACAACGCCAGGCTCTGATAGATATCACGCGGCTTCAGGCCCCAGGCCTCCTGGTGCAGCAGCGGTTCCTGGTGCAAGTCGAGAATCAGCAAACGGTCTTCTTCAATCTCCTTGATCCAGCCGACAAAGCCCTGCTCATCAATGATGAATTCATTGATGTGCACCGCCGGCAGGTTGTCGATCAACTGCACCTGGTGCCAGGTGCGGCCGTGGTCCTGACGGGTTTCGACCTTGCTGACGCGGTCCCAGAAAGAGCCGGTCATGTTGTGGTAGCCATTGGGCAGCAAGGACACGTCGTCGACCAGTTGGTCGGTGCTGTAGTCCTCGGCCTCGATCCCGCAGGCGCGCGCCTTGAGGCGCATGTTGATGTCTTTGGTGACCAGCACCACGGGCTTCTTCGGGTCGCGCGCGTGCAGGTCGATCAGTTGGTTGATGATTTTGTTGTCATTGAGGTGCTCGGGCAGAATCAGGTTCGGCTCGGCATTCCTGATCATCAGAATTGACAGCAAACCCTTGGGTCCGCTTTTGCCACGCTGGATCGGAACACCCTGCTCGACATCCTCGGGTGAGGCATCGCCCAGTGTCTTGTCGATCAGCCGGATGGCTTGGCGGCATTCTGCGGCAACGCTGTGAGGCCCGCTCTTGAGCTTGTCGAGCTCTTCAAGCACGGTCATCGGGATCGCGACGTGGTGTTCTTCGAAGTTGAGCAGCGCGTTTGGATCGTGAATCAATACGTTGGTATCGAGTACATAAAGGATTGGCTGGTTGGAAGAAGAGCTACGTCCGTGATCATCCATACTCGGTCACCTTTGTGGGAGCCAGTCGACGCAATACCTTGACGGTGCTGCGCCTCGAAGGGCCGCCGAACTTCACCTGCGGGGACTCAAGTGAACTGCATACAAAGCTGGGTCTTGGGAGACGCCACCTGTGTTGCAGGTTTCGGCGGTCTGTCTTCGTAATACTCCAAAACGTGTGACAGAAAAAAGTACTTTGACGCTTTTTTGAAGTTTATTTTTCAGAGTGACCAATAACACTTGGCGGACTGCCATCACCCGTTTAAAGTCGGAAGTCCACCTGCAACGAATCCCCTTCCAAAATCGCCATAAACCCAATGTTTACTGGCTTTCGCCGCTTTCAGCGAAATGCATCCTGGCAATCTTCCCAGCCGATCCCGACAGGCGCCGTTTGCGTGACCAGCCACGGCAAAGCCGTTTTCACGCCATCCTGCTTCGCATTGAAATTGATCACCCCATGCCGCCACAGCAGCATCAAGGTCAGCACCCGTTGCGCGCTCTGGTTGCCCTTGAGTTTGCCGGCGCCGTCCTGGGCGTCGATGTCCCATAGCGCTACCTGCAAACCCTGAGCCTTGAAGAAGCCTTCGGCATCGGAACGGCGCTGACCATCGGGCGGACGGAACAGTGGCACGTAGTTCTCCGGCAGTTTGCTCTTGACCAGTTCGGCGCTGCGGCGCACCGAGTCCTGCCAGTCCTGCCAGTGGCTGTGGGAACGGAACTCCCAGCCTTGCACGCCGATGCACTGGGTCGAGTAGGTCGACTGCAGGTTACTCACCGAATGCTCTGCCAAACGGGCCTGGATGTCCTTGCCGAGAACGAAGAACGTGCCGTTCATGTTCGACTTGCGCAGGTACTCGGTGACCCAGGCCGTATTGTCCGGCGCGGCGTTGGCGGCGCTGTCGAAGGTCAGCAGAAACAGCCGGTCATGCATCTCGTCGCCGGTGCGCTCATAGTCGCCAAAACGATCGACTTCGCTGCTGGTTTGCGGGAACAGCGCAGCCTTGCGCAACTGTTCGTCCAGGTACTGGGTGTGGAACGCACGGCTCGGCTCGGCCCACTTGATGTAATAGCTGTCTGCACTGACCTGGAACTTGCTGGCCTGTTCGCGCAGGGTAGGCATGTCCTCGACCAGAAAACAGAAAGAGGCATCCTGGTCGCAACTCTGTTGGGCGTAGTTGTAGTTGTCCAGCAGCCGTTGCCACATGCGCTGGCGAACCCGGTTGACCGACTCCAGATTGATCGTGCGCAGCCCCAGGTGCTGTGCCAGGGCGGGCTCATCCAGCGACTCGCTGGCCAGCAATACGCTGGAAAACATGAGGATCTCGGCCCTCGACGCCACATCGAACAGTGTCGGGTTGCCAAGCTTTTCCGGCCAGGTGCTGCGATCGAGCGTCGCCACATCGCCCGGTGCCGCGATGGCGCCGAAGCTCAGTAGCCAGATCGAGATGAGAAAAGCGATACGCAATGGGATGTCTCCATAACAAAACCCGCGCGGCACTATAGCTGATCCACTCCCAATTCCCGCAGCAACACAGAACCACTGTGGGAGCGGGCTTGCTCGCGAATGCGGTGGATCAGTCGATATATGTGGTGACTGAAATACCGCTTTCGCGAGCAAGCCCGCTCCCACAAGGTTTGTGGTGAACCATTGATCACCTATGACCCCGATAGCTGGAGTCAGAGAGGACAACCCCCTAGAATCGCCGCCACGATTAAAGGAGACGACTTCATGCTGATGGTGATTTCACCCGCCAAGACCCTCGACTATGAAACACCGCCGGCGACCCAGCGCTTCACCCAGCCGCAGTACCTCGACCATTCCCAGGAGCTGATCCTGCAATTGCGCGAGTTGTCCCCGGCGCAGATCAGCGAATTGATGCACGTTTCCGACAAGATCGGCGGGCTCAACGCCGCGCGCTTCGGCAGCTGGACGCCCGCGTTCACCCCGGAAAACGCCAAGCAGGCGCTGCTGGCCTTCAAGGGCGACGTGTACACCGGCCTGGATGCGCAAACCTTCAGCGAAGCCGATTTCGACTATGCCCAGCGGCATTTGCGCATGTTGTCCGGACTGTACGGACTACTGCGCCCGCTGGACCTGATGCAACCCTATCGCCTGGAAATGGGTACCAAACTGGCCAACGCCCGGGGCAAGGACTTGTATGCTTTCTGGGGCACACGCATCAGCGGATGGCTGAACGAAGCCCTGGTTGATCAAGGCGATGACGTACTGCTCAACCTGGCGTCCAACGAGTACTTCTCGGCGGTCAAACGCAACGCCTTGAACGCACGAATCATCAATACCGAATTCAAGGACCTGAAGAACGGCCAGTACAAGATCATCAGCTTCTACGCGAAAAAGGCCCGCGGCATGATGAGCCGCTTCGTCATCGAAGAACGCATCAACGATCCGGCGACCCTCAAGCAATTCGACGTTCAAGGCTATCGCTACAGCGCCGAACAATCCAAACCGGACAATCTGGTGTTCCTGCGCGATCACGCACCAGAGTGATGCATCCAGTCGGCGCACGACCTCCACAACTTTCGTGCGCCGACCCTTGATTAACTTCAGCCTTCCCCCGCCATTTCGCCATTTTTATGGCGCCAAAAATTCACCACTCAGTTTCCTAACTTTAGTTTCACTCGACTTCAATGATTTTTTTGCGTAGTGGCACTGACTTTTTTTAACAGTAGTGGCAAATAACTATCCACCCCAATTATCCGCCTATATATAAAGGGCGAAACGGCAAGTGCTATCAATTTGAGAGCAGTGCCATCTTTCTCAATATTTCAAAAAATTTCAGATTTCATGATGAGTGGACTGGAACTATGTCCAAACGCGCCGCTCATACCACCGGTAACGATTCTCGCCGAGCGTGTACGAGATAACTTACGCAGATAAGCGATTCGTGTAGCGAAGTTGTAATAATAACTTGTGCCGACTAATCACTGATTTGGACAACAGCGAGCGGACAGGAGATAACGCGATATGACTATCCCCTACAAGGCCAAGGCAGCGCCCCTACAAACGTGCTCACCCGAGCACCAGACCGCTTGATCCACGGGCTTTCGGCCTGAGATCAGGCGTGCAAGACCTTTGCACCTGGATCTTTTGAAAAGAGGATCGGCTGCATAACAGGGCAATTCATAACAACAAGGCCTAGTTGCGCACACCTTGAGTGCATTTATTTAGACACTCGTAACTTATATGCCAGCACACGGCATCGTTGCGCCTGCACGGCGTACTTGCGAGTGCACTATCACCGCTGAACACCATTAACTCCGGCCATCTAATGGCTTGATCAATACAGAGGTAATTGCGATGCGCATCAGCATTTTCGGTTTGGGTTACGTCGGCGCAGTATGTGCCGGTTGCCTGTCTGCACGGGGTCATGACGTCGTTGGCGTCGATGTGGCCAAAGACAAGATCGACATGATCAATGCCGGCAAATCGCCGATTGTTGAACCTGGCCTGGGCGAACTTCTGGCCCAGGGTATCCAGACCGGTCGCCTGCGTGGCACCACCAACTTCGCCGAGGCGATTCGCGACACCGACCTGTCGATGATCTGCGTGGGCACGCCGAGCAAAAAGAACGGCGACCTGGAGCTGAACTACATCGAGGCAGTGTGCCGCGAAATCGGTTTCGTCCTGCGTGACAAGACCACCCGCCACACCATCGTGGTGCGCAGCACCGTGCTGCCGGGTACCGTGGCCAACGTGGTCATCCCGATTCTCGAAGACTGCTCCGGCAAGAAAGCCGGCGTTGATTTCGGCGTGGCCGTGAACCCTGAGTTCCTGCGTGAAAGCACCGCCATCGCCGACTACGACCAGCCGCCAATGACCGTCATCGGCGAATTCGACAAAGCGTCCGGCGACGTTCTGCAATCGCTGTACGAAGAGCTCGACGCACCGATCATCCGCAAGGACATCGCGGTCGCCGAGATGATCAAGTACACCTGCAACGTGTGGCACGCCACCAAGGTCACCTTCGCCAACGAAATCGGCAACATCGCCAAGGCAGTCGGCGTCGACGGTCGCGAAGTGATGGACGTGGTCTGCCAGGACAAGACCCTCAACCTGTCCCAGTACTACATGCGCCCGGGCTTCGCCTTCGGCGGTTCGTGCCTGCCCAAAGACGTGCGTGCCCTGACCTACCGCGCCGGTTCCCTGGACGTGGAAGCCCCGTTGCTCAACTCGCTGATGCGCAGCAACGAATCCCAGGTGCAGAACGCTTTCGACATCGTTTCCAGCCATGACAAACGCAAAGTCGCCCTGCTGGGTCTGAGCTTCAAAGCCGGCACCGACGACCTGCGCGAAAGCCCGCTGGTTGACCTGGCGGAAATGCTGATCGGCAAGGGTTATGACCTGAGCATCTACGACAGCAACGTCGAGTACGCCCGCGTTCACGGCGCCAACAAGGACTACATCGAGTCGAAGATCCCTCACGTCTCATCCTTGCTCAACTCCGACTTCGACGCGGTGATCAACAACTCCGACGTGATCATCCTCGGCAACCGCGACGAGAAATTCCGCGCGCTGGTGCAGGAAGTTCCACAGGGCAAGCAAGTGATCGACCTGGTCGGCTTCATGTCCAAGGCCACCAGCACCACTGGCCGCGCCGAAGGTATCTGCTGGTAAAGCAGCCGCAAGCTTCAAGCTCCAAGCCGCAAGTTCAAAGCTCCTCGCTTGGGGCTTGAAGCTTGGGGCTTGCAACTGACTTTAGGATTCCGATTATGCACAGGCTAAAACACGGCCTACTCCAGGCCGCCGGTTGGCTGTTCTACCTGAGTTTACTGATGGGCCTCGCCATGGCGTTGCCCGTGTCCACGTTCGACTCCGAGTCGAAGGACTTCATTTTCCTGATTGGCGCCGTGGGCATCTGGCGCTACTCGATGGGTGCCACCCACTTTGTGCGCGGCATGATTTTTCTATACATCGTCTACCCGTACCTGCGGCGCAAAGTGCGCAAGCTGGGCAAAGCGGCTGACCCGTCCCACGTGTTTCTGATGGTCACCAGTTTCCGCATCGACGCCCTGACCACTGCGCAGGTCTACAGCTCGGTGATCCGCGAAGCCATCGACTGCGGCCTGCCGACCACCGTGGTCTGTTCCATCGTGGAAATGTCCGATGAACTGCTGGTGAAAAGCCTGTGGAACCGGATGAACCCGCCGTCCCGGGTCAAGCTCGACTTCGTGCGCATTCCCGGCACCGGCAAACGCGATGGCCTGGCCTACGGCTTCCGCGCCATCTCCCGGCACCTGCCGGATGATCGCGCCGTGGTCGCGGTGATCGATGGCGACACCGTGCTGGCCGAGGGCGTGGTGCTCAAGACTGTGCCGTGGTTCCAGCTGTTCGGCAATGTCGGCGGCCTGACCACCAACGAGTTCTGCGAAGTGCGCGGCGGCTACATCATGAGCGAATGGCACAAGCTGCGTTTCGCCCAGCGCCACATCAACATGTGCTCGATGGCCCTGTCCAAGCGCGTGCTGACCATGACTGGCCGCATGTCGGTGTTCCGCGCCACCGTGGTCACCAACCCGGACTTCATCGCCGATGTGGAAAGCGACTCGCTGCAACATTGGCGCCTGGGTCGCTTCAAGTTCCTTACCGGCGATGACAAGTCGAGCTGGTTCAGCCTGATGCGCCTGGGCTACGACACGTTCTACGTGCCCGACGCGGCGATCAACACCGTTGAACACCCGCCGGAAAAGAGCTTCATCAAGGCCAGCCGCAAACTGATGTTCCGCTGGTACGGCAACAACCTGCGGCAGAACTCCCGTGCCCTGGGCCTGGGGATCAAACGCCTCGGCGTGTTCACTTCGGTGGTGCTGTTCGACCAGCGCGTGTCGATGTGGACCTCGCTGCTGGGCCTGACCGTGGCACTGATCGCCAGCTTCAAGTACGGCACCGCGTTCATCCTGGTGTACCTGCTGTGGATCGGCATCACCCGCCTGATCCTGACCGTGCTGCTGTCGTGCTCCGGCCACCGGATCGGCCCGGCCTACCCGGCGATTCTCTATTACAACCAGATCGTCGGTGCACTGGTGAAGATCTACGTGTTCTTCCGCCTCGACAAACAGTCCTGGACTCGCCAGCCCACTTCTCTGACCCGTGATCTCGCCAGCTTTCAACGTTGGTTCAACACCTGGTCGTCTCGGACCATGACCTTCTCTGCCGGCAGCATCTTTGTCGCCGTGCTGCTGTTGATGGTCTGACCGCCCCCTTATTGAATTAACCAGGAAATCGCCTTTATGAATACCGCCGTCAACGCCAACGTAGTGCACGAATCCGAAGCCCAGCGCCAACACGCCCGAGTGAAAATCCCGGCCAAGTTGCGTTTCTTCGGCCCTGACCGGACACCGGTCGAAGCCCGGGTGATCGACCTGTCCGCCGGTGGCCTGGCGTTCAACGCCGGTCAATTGCCGCTGAAAATGGGTGACGTGTACAAGGCCCGCCTGCAATTCGTCATCGACAACCTCGGCCTGGCCATGGACGTCGAGTTGCAGGTCCGCTCCTTCGATCGCGAGACCGGACGCGCCGGCTGCCAGTTCCAGAACCTGGAACCACGGGACATCTCGACCCTGCGCCACCTGATCACTTCGCACCTGGCCGGCGACATCGTCAGCGTGGGTGAAATGCTCGCGACCCTGCAGCGCGACAACTTCACCAAGGCGCGCAAGGTCAAGGACGGCGGCCATGGCATGACTGCGTTCGGACGCATGAAAGCCGTGACCTTCAGCCTCGGGGTCTTCGTGGTTGGCCTGGCCGCGTTCGGTTTTGTTTTCAAATCGGTGTACGGCATGTACTTCGTCAGCCACGCCCAGGCCGGCCTGGTCAGCGTGCCTGGCGTGAACATCACCATGCCTCGCGACGGTACCGTGCAGAGCCTGGTGAAGCCCGACGGCGTAGCCGCCAAAGGTGCACCGCTGGCGACCTTCAGCACCAGCATGCTCGACGTGCTCAAGGGCCATCTGGACGAAGACCAACTGCAACCGGCCAAGGTTGAAGAACTGTTCGGCAAACAAATGACCGGCACGCTGACCTCGCCTTGCGACTGCACCGTGGCCCAGCAAATGGTCGCCAACGGTCAGTACGCCAGCAAGGGTGACGTGATCTTCCAGCTGGTCCCGCGGGGCGGCGAAGCCAACGTAGAAGCGCGCTTCTCCTATCGCCAGTTCAGCGACGTGCGCCCGGGTACTTCGGTGCGCTTCCAGATCGCCGGCGAAGACCACACCCGCACCGGCAAGATCGTCAGCAGCACCAGCCTGAAAAGTGCCGACCTGTCCTCCGACATCCGCGTGCTGATCCAGCCGGACGAAACCCTGGACAGCTCCCTCGCCGGTCGTCCGGTGGAAGTGAACAGCGACCGTGGCCCGAACCTGAACTGGCTGATCGACAAAGCCATGGCTGTTGGTCTGTAACCGGAGGACATGCCTGTGACGACTCCACCTATCCTGAATACACCGCAGCCCCTGTGGGAGCGGGCTTGCTCGCGAATGCGTTCTGACATTCAACATCAGTGCCGACTGACGCACCGCTTTCGCGAGCAAGCCCGCTCCCACATGGGGTCTCTGTGTGCCGTTGCATTGGCGGTGAGCCTTGCCGGTTGCGCCGGCCTGCCCGACCAGCGCCTGGCCAACGAAGCGCTCAAGCGCGGTGACACCGTCACCGCGGCGCAGAATTACCGGCAACTGGCAGACCTGGGCTACAGCGAAGCCCAGGTCGGTCTGGCCGACATTCAGGCCGACAGCCGTGACCCGGCGCAGATGAAACAGGCCGAGGCGACTTACCGCGCCGCGGCCAGCGTTTCGCCGCGCGCCCAGGCACGCCTCGGTCGTCTGCTGGTGGCCAAGCCCGGCTCCACCGAAGCCGAGCAGCACGAAGCCGAAACCCTGTTGAAAAAAGCCGCCGCCGCGGGCGAAGGCAACACGCTGATCCCGCTCGCAATGCTGTACCTGCAATACCCGCACAGCTTTCCCAACGTGAATGCGCAGCAGCAAATCAGCCAATGGCGTGCCGAGAACAAACCGGAAGCCGGTCTGGCGCAAGTGCTGCTCTATCGCACCCAGGGCACCTATGACCAGCATCTGAATGATGTGGAAAAAATCTGCAAGGCCGCGCTCAACACCAACGACATCTGCTACGTCGAGCTGGCCACGGTCTATCAGAAACAGGCCAGGCCAGAGCAACAGGCCGAGCTGATCAAACAGCTGCAAGCGGCTCACGCTCGCGGCACCGTTTCGGCGCAGCGCGTCGACAGCGTCGCCCGCGTGCTCGCCGATTCGTCCCTGGGCAAGACCGACGAGAAAACCGCACAGTCGCTGCTCGAACCGATCGCACCGGGCTACCCGGCCTCGTGGGTCTCCCTTGCGCAACTGCTCTACGACTTCCCCGAACTGGGCGACGTCGACCAGATGATGAAGTACCTGGACAACGGTCGCGCCGCCGACCAGCCCCGCGCCGAACTGTTGCTGGGCAAGCTCTACTACGAAGGCAAACTGGTGCCGGCCGACGCCAAGGTCGCCGAAGCGCACTTCCAGAAAGCCGTCGGCCGCGAAGTCGCCGCCGATTACTACCTGGGGCAGATCTATCGCCGTGGCTACCTGGGCAAGGTCTATCCGCAGAAAGCGCTCGACCATCTGTTGACCGCTGCGCGCAACGGCCAGAACAGCGCCGACTTCGCCATCGCCCAACTGTTTTCCCAAGGCAAGGGCACCAAGCCTGATCCGCTCAATGCCTATGTCTTCAGCCAACTGGCCCTGACCCAGAACACTCCGCAAGCCACCGAGCTTGCGCAAACAATCCAAACGCAACTGCCACCCGACCGGCTGGCCGAAGCCCAACGCCTGTTGAAACAAGAACAGGCCGTGCGCGGTGCCCTGAGCCCGAACACGCCGGAGCTGAACGCCCTGCAAGAAGAAGCCAGCGAGGAATCCAAATGAAATTGAATCCATTCATGAAGGCCGGCATCGGCCTGACATTCGCGCTGATCTGGTCCTGCCCGACGCTTGCTGCGATCACTGAAACCAAGAACTTTGGCCTCGAAGTGAAAATCACCGGTCAGTCCGAAGACGACCGCGATCTCGGCACCGCCCCGGGTGGCGACGTCAATGGCGTCGGTCTCGACCTGCGCCCTTGGGTCTACGGCGAAAGCGGCGCGTGGAGTGCCTACGCCATGGGTCAGGCGGTGACGTCCACCGACATCATCGAGACCGACACCCTGCAACAGTCCGATGGTGCCCAGACCACCGACAACGGTGATCGCGAGACCAAGAAAAACTACCTGGCCATGCGCGAGTTCTGGGTCGGCTACAGCGGCTTCACGCCCTACCCCGGCGAGATCCTCAAGCTCGGTCGCCAACGCCTGCGCAATGACGACGGCCAATGGCGCGACACCAACATCGAAGCCCTGAACTGGACTTTCGATACCACCCTGCTGCGCGCCAACGTCGGTATCGCCGAACGCTTCAGCGAGTACCGCACCGACCTCAAGGAACTGGCACCGAAAGACAAGGATCGCCTGCACGCCTACGCCGATGCCGCGTATCAGTGGACGCCCGGCAACTGGGTCGGCATTCGCGGTCATCACACCCATGACAACGGCAAGCTCGACTTCCCGGAGCCAGGTGTGCCGGCCGATTCGCTGGACAAGAAACAGAACGGCGACATCAGCTGGATCGGCCTGACCGCCGACAGTGATGCCTATAACTGGCGCAACACCAACACGGTCAACTACTGGGGCAGCATCACCGGCATGCGCGGCGACACCGACACGGTCAACCCGCTGAATGCCGATGGCACACGCCCGACCGAAGCCAAGCACGGTGATGACCTTAACGGTTGGGCCACCGATGTCGGCGTGCGTTTGCGCCTGGACCCGCAATGGCAAGTCGGTGCCGCCTATGCCCGCGCCAGCGCCGATTACCAACAGAACGGCCTGGAAAGCAATCGCTCGAACTACACCGGCACCCGCTCGCGGGTACACCGTTTCGGCGAAGCCTTCCGTGGCGAAATGAACAACATGCAGACCGCCACCCTGTTCGGCTCGTGGATGCTCAACGATGAATACGACGCCAGCCTGATCTACCACAAGTTCTGGCGCGTCGACGGCAACAAGCCGGTCGGCAGCAATGGCATCAACGCCGTCGAGAACAACACCGACGACGTAACTGGCGCAATCCTCTCCAGCACTTCGCTGCCGCTGAACGATGGCGAGAAAGACCTCGGTCAGGAGATGGACCTGGTGGTCACCAAGTACTTCAAGCAAGGCCTGTTGCCAGCGGCGTTGAGCCAGTCCATCGATGAGCCTTCGGCCCTGGTGCGCTTCCGTGGCGGTGTGTTCAAGCCGGGCGATGCCTACGGCAAGGAAGTCGATTCGTATATGCACCGCGCGTTCATCGACGTGATCTGGCGCTTCTGATGCAAGCCGCGAAGGGAGTGCCCGACATGAACAATTCGAAGCGAGGTTCGCTCACCTTGTTGGCCGGCGCGATGCTGCTGGCAAGCTCGGCCGGCTTCGCCAATGTAGAGCCGGCCAATGTAGAGCCGGCCAAACCGGCACACGCGGCCACCATCGCCAAGGAACTGCAACAGGCCAAGACCTATACCGTCAGCAGCGCACCGACCGCGCCGCTGGAACTGGCCACGCCGAAACTGCCGGATGTCTCGGGCTACACCGCCGAAGCCATCGCCGCGAAAATCGTGCGCAGCAAGGCCGGTAAAATCAGCGTGCGCCGGATGATGCAGGAAGACGCCCTGAAGGACTTCATCGGCGGCGACAACAAGATGGCCGAGTGGGTGGTGCGTCAGCACGGCATCCCTCAGGCGATCTTCGTCGACGACGGCTACATGAACCTCAAGGACCTGGCGAAGAAGCAACCCAAGTACGTCATCGAAACCGCGCCAGGGGTTTACCTGGCGAAGTTGCCGATCGTGGTCGGTCGCCACGGCATTCTGGAAATCGACAAGCAGACCCGGGAACTGCGCCTGTCCCAGGAGGCCGGTTCGTTCCTGGTCAACGACGGCCAGCTGTTCGTGCGCGACACCAAAATCACCGGCTGGCGCGAGAAGGACAACGGCCCGGCGACGTTCAACTCTCCGAAGGAGTTCCGTCCGTTCCTGCTCGCTTGGGGCGGCACCGAGACTTACATCGCCAACAGCAAGATCGCCAGTTTCGGCTACGCCAACAGTAAGTCCTATGGCGTGAGTATTTCCCAGTACACGCCGAACATGGCCAAGGTGCTCAAGCGTCCTGAACCGACCGGCTGGATCGTCGGCTCCGAATTCTCGGACATGTGGTACGGCTTCTACTGCTATGAAACCCGCGACTTCGTGGTCAAGGGCAACACCTACAAAGACAACATCGTCTACGGCATCGACCCGCACGACCGTTCCCATGGTCTGATCATCGCCGACAACACGGTGTACGGGACCAAGAAGAAGCACGGGATCATTATTTCCCGTGAGGTCAACGACAGCTTCATCTTCAACAACCGCAGCTACGACAACCACCTCTCGGGGCTGGTGATCGACCGTAACAGCGTGAACAACCTGATCGCCCACAACGAGATCTACCAGAACCACACCGACGGCATCACCCTCTACGAGAGTGCCGACAACCTGTTGTGGGGCAACCGTGTGCTGAGCAACAAGCGCCACGGCATCCGTATTCGTAACAGCGTGAACATTCGCCTCTACGAAAACGTCGCCATGGCCAACGGCCTGACCGGCGTCTACGGGCACATCAAGGACCTGAGCAACACCGACCGTGACATCAAGCTCGACCCGTTCGACGCCCAGGTGTCGCTGATCGTGGTCGGTGGTGAGCTGGCGGCCAACGGCAGCGGGCCGCTGTCCATCGACTCGCCGCTGAGTGTCGAGCTGTATCGCGTGTCGATGCTCGCACCGACCAAATCCAGCGGCATCAGCTTCACCGGCATCCTTGGCGATCGTCAGGATGAAATTCTCGACCTGCTGGTGCGCCAGCAGAAAGCCGTGCTGATCGACCCTGTCGAACGCCAGACCGAAATGCGGGACTGAGGACAATCTTATGCACCCACACTTGATCAAATTACTCAGCCTGTCGGCCCTGACCGCCGGCATTCTCGCGGCCAGCGGCGGTGCGCGTGCCGATGAAGTCCAGGCACCGAAGTTCAGTGCCGAACCGTGCTGCAGCCTGTGCCCGGCCGCCCACGATGCAAAAAACTACACCACCCGTTACCAGCAGAACTTCACCACGCTGGTACAGGCCCAGGGCGACTGGTTGTTCCGCACCCAGGAAGACCTGCGCACCGAATTCGACACCACGCCCGCCGGCTACAAACGCATGAAACAACTGCACGATGCGTTCAAGAGCAAAGGCGTGGAACTGGTCATCGTGTACCAGCCGACCCGTGGCCTGGTGAACCGCAACAAGCTCAACCCGGCGGAGAAAGCCAGCTTCGACTACGACAAGGCGCTGCAGAACTACAAGACCATGCTCGGTCGTTTCGCGCAGATGGGTTATGTGGTCCCGGACCTTTCGCCGCTGACCAACGAATCGTTGCCCGACACCCTGCCCGCCCACGATTTCTACTTCCGTGGCGACCAGCACTGGACGCCATACGGTGCCCAGCGCACGGCGAAAATCGTCGCCGAGAAGGTCAAGCAGTTGCCTGAATTCGCCGACATTCCCAAGCGCGAATTCGAGACCAAAAAGTCGGGTCGCATGGGCAAGACCGGAACCCTGCACAACATGGCCGGTCAACTCTGTGGCACCAGCTACGCGATCCAGTACATGGATCAGTTCACCACCGAGCCGAAGGGCGAAGCGGGCGATGGCGATCTGTTCGGCGATTCCGGCAATCCGCAAATCACCCTCGTGGGTACCTCCCACAGCGGCAAGAACTACAACTTCGCCGGGTTCCTCGAAGAGGCCATCGGTGCCGACATCCTCAACGTGGCATTCCCCGGCGGCGGCCTGGAAGGTTCGATGCTGCAGTACCTGGGCAGCGACGAGTTTCAGAAGAACCCGCCGAAGATTCTCATCTGGGAATTCTCGCCGCTGTACCGCCTCGACCAGGAAACCATCTACCGCCAGATGATGGCGTTGCTGGACAACGGTTGCGAAGGCAAGGATGCGCAGATGTCCGGCAGCGCCACGCTCAAGCCGGGCAAAAACGAGTTGATGGTCAACAGCAAGAACATGGACCTGCGCAACAGCAGCCACCAGGTCGACATCCGCTTCGCCGACACCTCGGTGAAAACCCTGCAAGCCACCCTCTGGTACATGAACGGTCGCCACGAGGACATCAAGATCGACAAACCGGAAACATCCGAGACTGACGGGCGTTTCGCTTTCGAGTTGCGCACGGATGAAGACTGGGCCTCGCAGAACCTGCTGGCCGTTGAAGTCCAGGGCCCCGAAGCCGGTGCCGCACCACAGAAAGTCGAAGCGAAAATCTGCAAACGCAACGTATTCCCGGGCGCCGAGCAGCGTACTGCTTCGGTCGGGCAATGAGGTCTGCTATGCGCTATCCGAACTTTTCAACTCTGTTGGCACCGACGCTCCTGAGCCTGGCGATGTTCGCCGGGGCCACGCAAGCGGCTGCGCCACTGCGTCCACCCCAGGGCTATTTTGCGCCTGTGGATAAATTCAAGACGGGCGACAAAAGCGAAGGCTGCGATGCGATGCCGACGCCATACACCGGCTCGTTGCAATTTCGCAGCAAGTACGAAGGCTCGGACAAAGCCCGCGCGACCCTGAACGTGCAGTCGGAAAAAGCCTTCCGCGAGAGCACCGCCGACATCACCAAGATCGAGCGCGGCACCAGCAAGCGCGTGATGCAGTTCATGCGTGACGGTCGCCCGGAACAGCTGGAATGCACGCTCGACTGGTTGACCGCCTGGGCCCAGGCCGACGCGCTGATGTCCAAGGACTTCAACCACACCGGCAAGTCGATGCGCAAATGGGCGCTGGGCAGCATGGCTTCGGCGTATATCCGCTTGAAGTTTTCCGACTCCCACCCGCTGGCCACCCATCAACAGCAAGCGCAGTTGATCGAAGCCTGGTTCAGCAAGATGGCCGACCAGGTGGTCAGCGACTGGGACAACCTGCCGCTCGACCAGACCAACAACCACTCGTACTGGGCCGCCTGGTCGGTGATGGCCACCTCCATCGCCACCAACCGTCGCGACCTGTTCGACTGGGCGGTGAAGGAATACAAGGTCGGCGCCAACCAGGTCGACGCCGACGGCTACCTGCCCAATGAACTCAAGCGTCAGCAACGGGCCCTGGCTTACCACAACTACGCCCTGCCACCGCTGGCGATGATCGCCAGTTTCGCCCAGGTCAACGGTGTGGATCTGCGCCAGGAAAACAATGGCGCGCTCAAACGCCTGGGTGACCGGGTGCTGTCCGGGGTGAAAGACCCGGATGAGTTCGAGGAAAAGAACGGCAAGGAACAGGACATGACCGACCTGAAAGAGGACATGAAATTCGCCTGGCTCGAACCGTTCTGCTCGCTCTACACCTGCTCGCCCGAGGTGCTGGCGAAGAAACACAAGATGCAACCGTTCAAGACCTTCCGCCTCGGCGGCGACCTGACCAAGGTCTACGACCCAGCCAATGAAAAAGGCAAAGGCTCTTAGGCCAAGTGCTGTCCCTTGTGGGAGCGGGCTTGCTCGCGAAAGCGGTCTGACATTCACCATTGATGTCGACTGACACACCGCTTTCGCGAGCAAGCCCGCTCCCACAGTGAAGATGTGTCGCCCTTCAGATTTTCATGGGGGGTTTGGGGGGGCCGTTGGCCCTTGACTGTTGATTCAAACAAGGAGAGATCGGGATGGTTTTTTCGTCCAACGTGTTCCTGTTTTTGTTCCTGCCGATCTTTCTCGGCTTGTACTACCTGAGCGGGCAACGCTATCGCAATTTGCTGTTGCTGATTGCCAGCTACGTGTTCTACGCCTGGTGGCGTGTGGACTTCCTCGCGCTGTTCGCCGGCGTCACGCTGTGGAACTACTGGATCGGCCTGAAAGTCGGTGCCGCCGGGGTCAGGACCAAACCGGCGCAGCGCTGGCTGCTGCTCGGTGTGGCCGTCGACCTGTGCATCCTCGGCTACTTCAAGTACGCCAACTTCGGCGTCGACAGCATCAACGCGATGATGACATCGGTGGGCCTGGAACCTTTCATCCTGACCCACGTGCTGCTGCCGATCGGGATCTCGTTCTACGTCTTCGAGTCCATCAGCTACATCATCGACGTTTACCGTGGCGACACCCCGGCGACCCGCAACCTGATCGACTTCGCGGCATTCGTGGCGATCTTCCCGCACTTGATCGCCGGCCCCGTGTTGCGTTTTCGCGACCTGGCCGACCAGTTCAACAACCGCACCCACACCCTCGACAAATTCTCCGAGGGCTGCACGCGGTTCATGCAGGGTTTCATCAAGAAAGTCTTCATCGCCGACACCCTGGCGGTGGTGGCCGACCACTGCTTCGCCCTGCAAAACCCGACCACGGGCGATGCCTGGCTCGGCGCGCTGGCGTACACCGCGCAGTTGTATTTCGACTTCTCCGGTTACAGCGACATGGCTATCGGCCTGGGTCTGATGATGGGTTTCCGCTTCATGGAAAACTTCAAGCAGCCGTATGTCAGCCAGTCGATCACCGAGTTCTGGCGGCGCTGGCACATCAGCCTGTCGACCTGGCTGCGTGACTACCTGTACATCACCCTCGGCGGTAACCGCAAAGGCACGCTGATGACCTATCGCAACCTGTTCCTGACCATGCTGCTCGGTGGTCTGTGGCACGGTGCGAACATCACCTACATCGTCTGGGGCGCCTGGCACGGCACCTGGCTGGCGATTGAAAAAGCCATCGGTCTGAACACCTCGCCACGCAGCTTCAACCCGATTCGCTGGGCACTGACCTTCCTGCTGGTGGTGATGGGCTGGGTGATCTTCCGCGCGGAAAACCTGCACGTTGCGGGGCGCATGTATGGCGCGATGTTCAGCTTCGGCGACTGGTCGCTGTCGGAACTCAACCAGGCCAGCCTCACCGGCCTGCAAGTGGCAACGCTGATCGTGGCCTACGTGACGTTGGCGTTCTTCGGCCTGCGCGACTTCTACAGCAATCAGCCACCGGTCAAGACCAAGCCTGCCGAGAACGTCGACGCCGACGGCCCGGCCGCCGCTACAGCCGGAACGATCAAGGCCGTGCCAGGGGATAACCCGGCAAGCATCCATCAGCCTGGCTACACCGTCGGCGTCGAAGCCCAGGTGCAACCGGCCTACTGGAGCGCTGACTGGTCGCGCTACGTGATGCGTGCGCTGGTGCTGCTGCTGTTCATCGCCTCGATTCTCAAACTCTCGGCGCAAAGCTTCTCGCCGTTCCTTTACTTCCAGTTCTGAGGGATCTGACCATGACCCGCTCATTACGTATCTTCTACATCGCGCTGTTCCTGGTGACCCTGCTGGTGCTCGGTCTGTGGTCGGTGCGCAGCTTCTTCGGCTTCAGCACCAACGCCGATGCGACGGTGCTCAACGGTCGCTGGACCAAAGCCGTGGAAACGCACTACGACGACGAGTTCCCGATCAAGCGCCTGGGCACCAATCTTTGGGCCGCGCTGGATTTCAAACTGTTCAATGAAGGTCGTCCGGGCGTGGTGCTCGGTCGCGACCAGTGGTTGTACAGCGATGAAGAATTCCACCCGGTAGTCAACGAAGAACTGAACCTGCAAGGCAACTACGCGCTGGTCGAAGGCGTGCGCCAGACCTTGAAGGAAAAAGGCGTGCAACTGGTTATGGCAGTGGTGCCAGCCAAGGTGCGCCTGTACCCGGAACACCTCGGTGAAGTGAAACCGGCGAGCATCCACGCCAACCTCTACAAGGACTTCCACCAGCGCCTGGCCGCCGACCGGATTCCGGCCCCTGACCTGCTCGGCCCGCTGCAACAGGCCAAACAGAATGGCCAGCAAGTGTTCCTGCGCACCGACACCCACTGGACCCCGGAAGGCGCCGAGATCGCCGCCAACCGCCTGGCCCAAACCATCGCCGACAAGTACCCGCTGAGCGGCGAGCCACAGCGTTTCGTCACCGAGCCTGCGGAGAAAATCACCCACAAGGGCGACCTGCGTCTGTTCCTGCCGCTGGACCCACTGTTCGAAAACCTGATGCCGGCGCAAGAGTCGCTGCAAAAGCGCAACACCGTGGCAGCGGATGACCAACCGGCCGGTGACGATGCCCTGTTCGCCAACACCGAAGTGCCGGTGGCCCTGATCGGCACCAGCTACAGCGCCAACCCCAACTGGAACTTCGTCGGTGCGCTCAAGCAAGCCCTGCACAGTGACGTGGTCAATTACGCCGAAGACGGCCACGGCCCGATTCTGCCGATGCTCAGCTACCTGAAAAGCGATGCCTTCAAGAACAGCCCGCCACAGGTGCTGATCTGGGAGTTTCCTGAACGATATCTGCCCGTGAACAACGAAATCGGCGACGCCGACCCGCAGTGGGTCGCAGAGCTTAAACAAGCCGGCGCGCGCCAACAAAACGTAGCCATCAACAACAAATCCGAGACGCCCGACCGGGCGCAAAACTGAAAGAGAGGTACACCATGACTTTCACTACAACTCCGCGTCGTCTCGCTAAAAGCTTTGCTCTGGTTGCCGGCCTCAGCGTGCTGTCGATACAGGCCTTCGCTGGTGGCGACGCAGCACTCTACGGCCCGACCGCACCGAAAGGCTCGACCTTCGTGCGCATCTACAACGCCAGCAACGCCGAAGTCAGCGCCACCGTCGGCAGCACCAACCTGAGTGACGTCGCGCCACTGTCCAGCAGTGACTTCAGCTTCATGCCGGGCGGTGACTACAGCGCCAAGGTCGGTAGCCAGACCCTGCCGGTGAAACTGGCCGGCGATCACTATTACACCCTGGTCAACAACGCCAGCGGCGCACCGCAACTGATCGAGGAGCCGCCGTTCAAGAACAAGCAGAAGTCCCTGGTACGCGTACAGAACCTCAGCGACAAGACGCTGACCCTGAAAACCGCCGACGGCAAGACCGACGTGGTCCCGAACGTAGCCGCCAAGGGCCGTGGCGAACGTGAAATCAACCCGGTGAAAGTCAGCCTGGCGCTCTATGACGGCGCAACCAAAGTCGGCGACGTGAAACCGGTCGCCCTGGAACGCGGTGAAGCCGCGGTGCTGTACGTCACCGGCAACGGCAGCAGCCTGTCGCCGGTCTGGGTGAAACGCCCGGTGTCGACGCGCTAATCAATTTTCCGGGTTGACGCATCCCTCTGTGGGAGCGGGCTTGCTCGCGAATACGGTCTGACATTCACCAACGATGTCGACTGACACACCGCTTTCGCGAGCAAGCCCGCTCCCACATTGATCCGGGGCGTCAATCCGGACACGGAACAAAAACAAGAGTGAAACGACACAAACGCGGTAGCTCTAACCAATCGATATTCAAGGAGTAACAACATGATTCCGGTGATCTTGTCAGGTGGTAGTGGCTCACGTCTTTGGCCGCTTTCCCGTAAGCAGTTCCCTAAACAGTTCCTGGCCCTGACCGGCGAGCACACCCTCTTCCAGCAAACCCTGGAACGCCTGGTGTTCGAAGGTATGGACACGCCTATCGTGGTCTGCAACAAGGACCACCGTTTCATCGTCAACGAGCAGTTGGCCGCGCGCAAACTGGAAACCCAGCGCATCCTGATGGAGCCGTTCGGTCGCAACACTGCGCCGGCCGTGGCCCTGACCGCGATGATGCTGGTCAACGAAGGTCGCGACGAGCTGATGCTGGTGCTGCCGGCCGACCACGTGCTGGAAGACCAGAAAGCCCTGCAGCGCGCCCTGGCCCTGGCCACCGTCGCTGCCGAGAACGGCGAAATGGTGCTGTTCGGCGTGCCGGCCACCAAGCCGGAAACCGGTTATGGCTACATCAA
The DNA here is from genome assembly GCF_047304225.1 of Pseudomonas sp. Pseusp3. Taxonomy (NCBI): domain Bacteria; kingdom Pseudomonadati; phylum Pseudomonadota; class Gammaproteobacteria; order Pseudomonadales; family Pseudomonadaceae; genus Pseudomonas; species Pseudomonas sp. Pseusp3. Next base: position 46,445 of record NZ_JBGLYV010000040.1, read on the forward strand.
GTCGACCAACGACTCGCTGCTGCCTGAAGGCGTCAGCCGCGTCTCGCACTTCGTCGAAAAACCCGACGTGAAGCGCGCCACCGAGTTCGTCCAGTCCGGTGGTTACTTCTGGAACAGCGGCATGTTCCTGTTCCGCGCCAGCCGCTTCCTGGAAGAGCTGAAAAAGCACGATCCGGACATCTACGACACCTGCGTGCTGACCCTGGAACGCAGCAAGCAGGATGCCGACACCATCACCCTCGACGAAGCCACCTTCGCCTGCTGCCCGGACAATTCCATCGACTACTCGGTAATGGAAAAAACCCGACGCGCCTGCGTCGTGCCGCTGACCGCCGGCTGGAGCGATGTCGGCTGCTGGGCGTCACTGTGGGAAGTCAATGAAAAAGACGCCAACGGCAACGTCAGCAAAGGCGACGTGGTGATCCAGGACAGCCGCAACTGCATGATCCACGGCAACGGTAAACTGGTGTCGGTGATCGGCCTGGAAAACATCGTCGTGGTCGAAACCAAGGACGCCATGATGATCGCCCACAAGGACAAGGTCCAAGGCGTGAAACAGATGGTCAACACCCTCAACGAACAGGGCCGCAGCGAAACCCAGAACCACTGCGAGGTCTACCGTCCGTGGGGCTCCTACGACTCGGTGGACATGGGCGGCCGCTTCCAGGTCAAGCACATCTCGGTCAAACCGGGCGCGTGCCTGTCGCTGCAAATGCACCACCACCGCGCCGAACACTGGATCGTGGTCAGCGGCACCGCCGAGGTGACCTGCGACGAGAACGTGTTCCTGCTGACCGAGAACCAGTCGACCTATATTCCGATCGCTTCGGTTCACCGCTTGCGTAACCCAGGGAAGATTCCACTCGAGATCATCGAAGTGCAATCGGGAAGTTATCTGGGTGAGGACGATATCGAGCGGTTCGAGGATATCTACGGGCGGTCTACGCCGGTTGAGCGTGGGGTTTCGGTGAAGACTATCGCGCAGTAATTGATTAATCAGTAAGGCCCCATCCGACCTGCTGCGTTCCCTATCCGCAGCGGGTTGGATGTTTTTTTTAATCATTGATTACCTTCGATTGACCACAACAATCACCGGGACATAGTCCCTCCCGATGTATTTTTGGGTATGTATTGACTCCACAGCGCCCGGTCTGTCCTCCAGGGTGCGTCCACAAGCTTGCCCTGTTGATAAAACAATACTTTGTCTACCACCTTAGACCGATTGCGGTACAAATAACGCAACTCTGACGACGTTAACGATGGCTGGGTTTTTTTCACAACCTGATTCATATCCAACTCATCAAGTATAAAATGAACGGCACTCCCACCCTCAGATTTCAGTATCGTCGACAATCCGGCCTTACTCGCCCGACTGAGGAACTTATGATAAAAAACTGTACCTTCAGCATCGATATATTTCTGAAATGTTTCATTTGCAGAATACCTGCCACCGGCAAGTTCAGATGCAAATTCTTTGGAAAAGCCCCAATAAACCTTGCTCGACGCAATCGAACTTTGACTTGACTTTATACGGTCATAAAACCTGTTTTCAATCTCGACGATTTGACTGGTGATCCGCGCATGCTTCTTCCGCCAAAAGTCGTTTCCTTTTTGCACATTAACGGTTGCACGCTCCCGTAGCTCATGACTTCCAGCGGAAATTACACGTTCCAGTTCCTCCCGGCCTCCGGGAGAGGATAGACGCATAAAGAACTTAGCTTCATAATACGCTGAGCGAAACCGGCCCAGGCTACTTGCAAGATTCCCGGCATCCTTTCTTGTAAAGTACATCGCCAGTACATCGCCGCGATATGTCAATTTCGCGAACCAACTCAAATACCGTTTCCTTACTACGCTGGACAGTCCAAAAATCAGATCTCCATGCTCAGGCTTAAAAAGCTCCTTAAAATTACTTTCTCTGCCATCTGAGTCTTTAAGACTGGCAGGATTATTTCGTACCATACAATAAAAATTCAACCCGTCGACACTTCCCGCCGGATCCGGACTCAACCAGCGCTGCCACCAGGCTATGTAATACCTGAACCCGTAATAATAAAGCCCCGTCGCATCCCGCTCTTTCCCCGAATAGCGCACCGTTTTATAACTCGCCTCAACCTCCCCTCTTCCTGCAAACCATGCGGTTGTGCCAAACGGATGATAACGCTCCTGGCTGATCACCTCGCCCGCACTGTCGAGTTCCAAGGCGCAGGAACCCAGATGATCACTCAGGCTGTAGCGCAACTGATCGTTGTCATTGTCATTCGGCGGTACGGACTCCCAGTGCAACACCCGCACACTACTGCGTCCGGCCTGGACGTTGATCACCTGCAACACTTCGCCCGTGCCAGCATGAGTGCGTAATTCCAGATTGGGTAGATAACGAACTTCGGAGAGAAGTGTTCGAGCATTGGTTTGCGTTGAACGGATTTTGCGTACACGCATACCGTCGGCGCCGTAGACATAGTGTTCATTGTCATCTTCACCGCCCTCACGTTCCACGGGCCGCACTTCGGATAACTGGTTACGCAGGTCCCAACTCAGGGCCCGGCCCGGTTGCAGGTTCAGCAGATTGCCGTTGCCGTCGAAGCCATTGCGAAAATCCTCTTCGCCGGGTTCCACACCCTCCAGTACCAGCAGGCAACGGTTGCTGTGCGCCGCCGCGACCAGTCGATGCCCGTGGCTTTGCGGACCTTCGTGGACCAACTCCAGCAGATTGCCGCCTGCGTCGTAGTGATAGGTCTGGCGATAATTGGCGCGGGGCGCCGGGTCATCGAGGGTCGAAAACTGCGGGCCTTTATTGGGGCCGCCCGCTTCCCAGCCGGTGGCTTCAATTAACTGGCCCAGGCTGTCGTAGGCGTAGCGATTGACCGGCTCGATCCGCTGATTGGCGAAGTAGCGAATCGGCAACGCGGCATCCTCAATGCTCAGCACATTGCCTACCGGATCATAGGCGTAGCGCAGGTCTTGCAGGGCTGTGTTGCCGCGCCGGACCTGGAGGCGGGTCAGGCGGCCATTTTGCGTGTCGTATTCCAGCGTGGCGATCACACCATTGCCAGCGACTTCCCGTTCGGTCTGGCCGTGGGCGTTGTAGTCGATGGCGCTGACCAGGGTTTTTGGTGTGGATGTACCGTTGAGTTGCAGGCGGACCTCGCGCAACTGGCCGTCAAGGGTCTGATGGAATAACTGACGGTGACCCTTGGCATCGGTTTGCTGGGAGACCTCGCCCAATGCATTGACCTGCGAACGAGTGATGGCGCCCTCGCCCGGTTCCAGCAGCAACTCGCGATCCGCCACCGGCTCAGGCCAGTCCGGCAGCGACACTGCTTTCAGAAAATGCCGCGTCTGCTCCAGCACTGCGCCGTGCAATCCAGACTCGGTAAACCGCTGCGTCCCCGCCGGATCATCGTGGCGAATCAATTGGCCGCATTGGTTGCGCTCGGCAGAAGCCTGATCGCTCGCGCCGTAACCCAAGCGCTCCGTGCAAATCGCATCACCGTCCACCGCCTGCTCGAACACCAATACCGGGCGCAACAGAGCGTCGTACCGCATCCTGCGCTGCGAACCCCGGCTATCCCAGGTATGAAGCGATTGCCCCGCCTCCCCCAACAGCGCCACACGCCACCCGGCATCGACGCTGTCCGTACTCAACACTGCACCGGACAGGGCATACGTCGTTTGCAGATTGGCCGCTGCCGAAGCGTCCGGAAACAGCCGCGGGTCCCGCTGCGCAATCGCGCGGCCCGCCCAATCATGGGCCGTACGGTTGACCCTCGCCTGAGGGGGCACGCCGTCGATGTCACGCCAGTACCCCACGGCGCGTACGGGTAACCCACGAGGGTCACTTGCCGTCAGGCTCGGGGTGTGGCGGTGGATTGACAGAGTCGCTGGCACAGTAGCCGCTCCGGAATCACTCCCGCTCATCTAAGCCTGTCGATCAAGTGCCCGGCTACTGTCAGAAATTACAGGGCCGACAGATGGTCTTCCGTACCGTCGACACACCCCGCCCATCGCCAACCCCACCTGTGCTTAGGTAGGATGACCCTCTCTATTCCCGAGATCTACGTCATGTTCATCGGCGTCCTGCTGGTCATCACCTGGCTGATCCTGTTGCTGCGCTATCCGGCCAAGGCCTTGCCTGTTTCCATGGCCGCCGCCGTGGGGCTGGGCATTGTCGCTACCTGGGTCATCTGGATGGACCACCGCGAACTCAAGCAATTGCAACGCCTGGAGTTGCGCATCAGTTACGCGCCGCAGCAATGTCCCGCCGACCGCCCATTGCAATTGACCCTGAATAACGGCAATGACGTGCCGCTGACGGAACTGCGCTGGCGGGTTGCGGCCTATGCACCGGGCGACACGGTGAACCTGGCCGACAATCAATACACCGCCCCGCGCTATCGTGGCCCCGGCGAATTGCAGGCCGGTGGCAACTGGGAAGACTGCTTGCCGCTGCCGCCATTGCGCCCAGGCTACCGTCCGGAGACGCTGGAGTTTCGCGCCGAGCGATTGCACGGTAGTTTTTCCGACTGATCCTTCCTCCATTTTTTTGCACAAGGAATGCGCCATGCCCGTTGCGTTGATCACCGGTTGTTCCAGCGGCATTGGCCGCGCCCTTGCCGATGCGTTCAAGGTCGCCGGTTATGAAGTCTGGGCCAGTGCCCGCAAGGCCGAAGATGTCGCGGCACTCACCGCCGCCGGCTTCACGGCCGTGCAACTGGATGTCAACGACGCCGCGGCGCTCGAAGCCTTGAGCGAGCGAATCAACCAACAGGCCGGTGGCCTCGATGTGCTGGTCAACAACGCAGGGTATGGCGCCATGGGGCCGCTGCTCGATGGTGGTGTGCCAGCCATGCAGCGCCAGTTCGAAACCAATGTGTTCGCCATCGTCGGCGTCACCCGCGCCTTGTTCCCGGTGCTGCGTCGGGCCAAGGGGCTGGTGGTGAATATCGGTAGCGTGTCCGGCGTACTGGTCACGCCCTTTGCCGGTGCCTACTGTGCCTCGAAAGCTGCCGTGCATGCCTTGAGCGATGCCTTGCGCATGGAACTGGCGCCGTTCGGCGTGCGGGTCATGGAAGTCCAGCCGGGGGCCATCGCGTCCTGTTTCGCCAAAAATGCCGGCCACGAAGCCGAACAACTGATCAGTGAACAATCGCCGTGGTTTCCCCTGCGCGAAGGCATACGCGCCCGGGCCAGGGCTTCCCAGGACAAGCCGACTCCGGCCAGCGAGTTTGCCGCCGGATTGCTCAAGGCTGTGCAGCAGGCCAAACCGCCACGGTTGCTTCGTCTCGGCAATGGCAGTCGTGCGTTGCCGCTGATGGCAACGTTGCTGCCCAAGGGCTTGCTCGAATCCGGGTTGATGAAGCGGTTCGGGTTGCGTGGGCAGCTCTGAGACCGCGTCGACACCTTCACGAGCAAGCCCGCTCCCACATTTGACCGAGTTGTTCCTGAAGAAACACAATCAATTGTGGGAGCGGGCTTGCTCGCGAAGAGGCCCGCACAGTCCCTACAAAACTTCAGGTAACAGCACAATGACCGACTACACCGAATACTTCGACGAAGTGATCCAGGCCCACGTGGCCATCGAACAATGGCTGGCCGAAGAACAGGACATGTCCGAACTCGAACAACTGCTGACCCGTTTTTCGCCGCAGTTTTCCATGGTCTCGCCGCTCGGTCGGGTTTTGGATTTTGACGCGCTGAACGAATTGTTCACGTTGGCGGGCGGCAAGAAGCTCGGGTTCCGCATCGCGCTCAGCGAGTTGCGTGGCATCGCGCTGCACGATGGCGGCGCGACCGTGAGTTACCGCGAGCAACAGACCGATGCGACCGGGCTGCACTCGGATCGTCGCTCCACGGTCGTGTTTGAAAAACAGACGGATGGCCGGGTGATCTGGCGGCATCTGCATGAGACGTTTTGCAAGGAGTAACGCGCGACGCCTGCCTGACGGACCGCGTTGTACCCTTCGCGAGCAAGCCCGCTCCCACACTGGATCTTCAGTGAGCTCAAGATTTGCGCACGAAGGAGATCAAATGTGGGAGCGGGCTTGCTCGCGAAGCAGGCGAACCGGTCCGACAGCTAAGCCCCACCATCCTGCTTAACCACTACCGTACAGGTAATCCCCGCCGCCAACAGCACGCCCTCCGGCACTTCATCGATGTGAATGCGCACCGGCACCCGCTGCGCCAGTCGTACCCAGTTGAAGGTCGGGTTGACATCGGCGATCAGCTCGCGGCTCTCCGGGTTGTCGCGGTCGTAGATGCCGCGCGAGATGCTTTCAACATGGCCCTTGAGCACTTCACCGCTCATCAGTTGCATGTCGGCTTTATCACCCACGCGCACGTGGGGCAGCTTGGTTTCTTCGAAGAAGCCGTAGACCCAGAACGAGTTCATGTCGACCACGGCCATTTTCGCCTCGCCGATGCGCGCGTAATCGCCGCGATGCACGTTGAGGTTGGTTACGTAGCCGTCCACCGCCGCGCGCACTTCAGTGCGTTTCAGGTTGAGTTCGGCGGCTTCCAGTTGCGCCTGGGCCTGCTGGTAATCGGCCAGGGCCGAGTCGGCGAGATTACTCGCGTCGTCACGGTTTTCCCGGGAGATCACCAGGTTGTCCATATCGGCGCGACGATGGGCATTGACCTTGCGCATCTCCCAGGTCGCCTTGCGCGATGCCACCAGGCTTTGCGCCTGCTTCACCGCAAGGCGGTAGTGCTCGGGGTCGATCTGCATCAGCAAATCACCCGTCTTCACCAATTGGTTGTCGCGCACCGGCACGTCCACCACTTCACCAGTGACGTCGGCGGCGACGTTGATGATATCGGCCCGCACACGGCCGTCACGGGTCCACGGCGTGTTCATGTAGTGCTCCCACAAGGAGCGGCCGATCCACAGCGCGAGGGCCAGCACCAACAGGGTCGCGAGCAGGCTGAAAAACTTTTTCATCGGGGCATTCTCAGTGATAGAGAGTCAACGGTAGACAGTCAGCGCCATGGCGCCGAACAGACAGGTAAACAGACTCAGGCGCAGTAACGCCGGGTGCCAGAAGAAGCGGTACAGGTCGAACCCGGAGAGGAACCGGTCCAGTGCCCAGGCAAGTGCCGCCGCAATGAAAAACATCAGGGTCATGGTCGGCATGTACACGCCGTGGAAGGCGATTTCACGAGGCATGTTCAAGTCCTTGTGGCTTGCCGCTGGCACTGGCATGCATGTAGCCGGCGAGCGGTGATTGCGGATCGAGCAGAGAGGTGCGGATGAAGTGCAGGTAGCTCTTCACCCGGCGCAACGCCGAGGTATCGAAATGGGGAGCGAAGGGCTCGTCGGTGGACTGCACACGACTGATCGCGTGATCGACGGCGATCAGCGCACGCTCGAGGTTGCTGCCGTTCGGTTGCAGGAACAGCCGCACCAGCGCACGCCCCATCACCCGGATCGCCTGGCGCCATGGCTGGGATTCGGCATAGGCCGGATGCACCGGCAGTATCGCCTGCTCCTTGCGCAACTCGATGATCGCGTGGCCGACTTCCAGCACCACGAACATCCAGCGCAGCAAGTCCCGCTGCACTTGCGGTTGACCCGCCGCGAAGCCGTAGGCCTGATGCACCAGGTCGCGGGTGCGACTTTCGAAACTCGACGCCAGACCCTTGAGCTTGCCGCTGATGGCGTACACCACCTGAGCGCGCAGGTCCTGCTCCAGCCGGCGCCACAACCAGCGGCTATTGGGCGGCAGAATGATCGCCCCGGCCGCTGCGCACACCAGCATGCCGAGGACCATGGCGATGTAGTCGTTGATGAAGGTGTAGGGGTTGTAGACCGTGAGGTTGTCCGGCACCGAACCGGTGCTGAAAAAGATCAGCAAGCCCAGGCCGACACCGACATATTGCGGCCGCGAAGTCAGGAACGAGCCCAGCACGATCACCGGTGCGAGCATCACGCACAGCAACGGAAATCCGTCGATCCACGGGAAGATGAAAAACATCTCGACGAAGCCGATCAGCGCCCCGAGCAATGTCCCGCACGCCATTTGAAAGGCCATGCGTTTCGGGTTCGGGGTGGCGGCGGACAAGCCCACGGTCGCAGCGGCGATCAGGGTCATGGTCGCCCCGCTCGGCCAGGCGGTTGCCACCCAATAGCTGCCCAGTACCACCAGGATGAATGCTGCGCGAATCCCCGATGCCGCAGCGGCCATCCAGTTGGTTTGCGGGGTGAACGGCTCGTCCCAGCGTTCCCGTTCGTGACTGTGATCGGCCAGGGATGCGTGGGTCTGTGCATAACCGTGCAGGTCGTCGACAAAGCGATAGAGCAGCTCGTACGCGGTGTGGAAATCCAGTTGTTCGGCATCGCTCGGCTCGCTCTGCTGGAACGTTGCCCGCAGACAGCGCACTCGCGCCGGCAAGCCTTCCTTGTAGGCGCTCAGCACTGTGACCAGACGTGCCGCATCGGCGCTGGTCAGGGCACGACCGCTGAAGCCGTCGAGCAACTCGGCGAGGTCCTGCAGACCCGGCTTGATGGCCGCCACCACGGTGTCCGCTGCGCTGCTGCGCAAGCGTTCGAGCAACTGGTGCAAGGCATTGAAGCGCGTGGTGATGCCCATGAACTCGCTGTTCAGGCGACTGAGCCGGCCATTACGCCGACGCATGTGCGGGTCTTCAAAAACAGTCACGCTGCGCAAGCCTTCCAGGCCCACGGCTTCGGCGATGAAACGCACATTACCGGCCTCGAATGCCTCACGCTGACTGCGTCCGCGCAAGCCATCGGTGACGAACAGGGCGAATACGCCAAAGCGCTGATACAAGGCATTGCGCATCGCCGCGCTAGCCGATTGCGGCAGGATGGCGGCACTGATCAGGGTCGAACAGAGAATGCCCAACGAGATTTCCAGCACCCGCCAGACTGCCGCCATGAACGCCCCCTCCGGATGGGCCAGCGCGGGCAAGCCGACCATCGCCGCGGTGTATCCGGCGAGGACGAAACCGTAGGCGCGGAAGTTGCGGCAGCGGGCGGCGCCGGCCGTGCAGATACCGACCCAGATCGCCAGCGAACCGAGGAACAGTTCAGTGTTCTGCGCAAACAGCGCAATCAACGCGACCATCACCGACGAACCGGCCAGGGTGCCGAGAAAACGATAGAAGCTCTTGGCGAACACATGGCCGCTTTGCGGCTGCATGACGATGAACACGGTGATCATCGCCGTGCGCGGTTGCGGCAGTTCCAGGCGCATGGCCAGCCATAGCGTCAGGAATGCCGCGAACAGCACCTTGAAAATGTAGACCCAGGTCACGCCGTCGCTGCGTGCCCAGTCGAAGAACCCCCGGCGCCATTCCAGGGAATACAGCCAGCGCAAGGGTGCGGGCAAGGGAGTCATCAAATCCTGCTCAAAAAAATTAAGATCAGACTCAGGACCTGTGGGAGCGGGCTTGCTCGCGAAGAGGGAGTATCAGTCAGCATTTTTTCCGTCTGACAAACCGCTTTCGCGAGCAAGCCCGCTCCCACAGGGTTCGTGTTCAACGCAAAAGGCTCGGGGTTTTCGGCACTTGAGTCTGTTCGGTGTTCGGCACGTCATTGCCGGCACCGAGCCCACCGCCCAACGCCGTCACGAGTTCCGCATGGGCGCTCAAGCGCGCCGCCTGAACCTGCTGCTGCACTTGCTGCTGCTTGAACAGCAGGGTCTGGGCGTTGAGCACATTGAGGTAGTCGGTCAGGCCACGCTGGTAGGCGATCATGGCGATGTCGTAGGTCTTCTGCGCAGTGGCCACCGACTCGGCGGCGAAAGCCTGCTGCTTGTCCATGGACTCGCGGCGGATCAACTGGTCAGAGATGTTTTTCAGGGCATTGACCAGGGTCTGGTTGTACTTGGCCACGGCGATGTCGTACCCGGCGGAGGCTTCGCCCAACTCAGCGCGCAAACGTCCGCCATCGAAGATCGGCAACGAAATCGCCGGACCCACGCTGTAGTTGAGCTTCTTGCCGGTCAAGAACTCCAGCGCCCCGCCGCCGGTGGCCATGTAGCCGAGGCTGCCGACCAGGTCGACGTTGGGGTAGAAACCGGCATGGGCGACATCGATGCCCCGCGCCTGCGCCGCCACTTGCCAGCGGCTGGCAACCACGTCCGGGCGCTGCC